>NZ_JAMQOP010000006.1 GCF_031624495.1 Halogeometricum sp. S1BR25-6
CGGTGGCCACTGCGTCGTCTCGCGTCGATGCCTCTACCAGTGCGTAAATGACCATATGCATCGGTTTTCACCTTCGTCTGCCGACGCACGCGACTGCACAACTGCGTCACTACGTGATGCGCCGGCACCCATCGCCGGCGCTCAAAAAATAGCACTGACGACGCTGACTAGACGTTTTCGACCTCCGACTGGCAGTCCTCCTCTTCGACGGTAATCATCAGATCCCCGGTCTCGTAATCGGCCTCGAACGCAACTGAGAACGTATCCGAGTTGTAAGCGTCGTGATATGCACGATGTCGCTTGAGCGACCCGGTCGCCTTGAAGTGGAAGAAGGCTGCCGCTGTATACGGCTTGCCCCTTGTTTCGACCTGCGCTTCGACTGATACAGGGAGCGCAATGTGCGGTGTATCACTGTCAATTCCCGCGGCGAAGGCTTGAGCTTCGTCGACGGTCGCTTGCGAATGTTCGGGTGTCTCACCAGTCAGTACGCTCACGGGCGTTTCTGTCTCGTCGGTGAAGAGGACACCCTCGAAAGTGCGTGTACCGAGAATCGCGTTGGGGCTCAACTCACAGCCTTCAAACGGATCTGTTGATGGATGCTCAGACATTGAATCACGAAGCCCTAGGGGGCTCAGCCATTCAGCCCCGGAAAAACAGCTCACTATATCCTGTGGAAGGCTGATTTCAACTTCTCCTTGATCGGTCATTCCTTCCTGACCGATACGCTCAGACTTAACCAACAAGCGTCCGTAGTGCCTCCACTTGTTGGTTACAAGAGATTGATCGCCGACATCAGCCTCTACGCTGAGTCAATTACCGTAGAGAGTTCGTCACGTCGGGAACGAAGCGTCGCTGCAGTTGTTCCAGCTACCTCCGCGATGTCTGTTTGTCTGAGCCCCTGCCCGTATTCTTGACAAGCGATGTAGAGACAAGCGCCAGCGACCCCTGCTGGCTGACGCCCGTTCGCGATAGTTGAGTTGTGCGCCAGCTCTGCGAGTTCGAGTGCTCGTCGCCGAACAGCATCCTCAACCGCTAGCTCCGAAGACAGCCGCGGGATGAGCGACTGCGGTGTAACCGGAGTGACGGGCAACCCCAGCTCTGTATTCAGCGTCTTGTAGGCGTTCACAACCCGACTTTGCTTGACCTGTGCTCTTTCGGTAACTTCGTCCCGCGTCACTCTCGAGTCGTTGCACCGACAAGCTCCGTACACGCTCGCTGCGGCGATAGCTTCGATCGACCGACCAACCAAGAGGTCCTCGGATTTGGCACTCCTGAAGAGCTGGCAGGCCTGATCCCGAACGGTTTCCGAGAGCCCGAGTGCGCTCGCGATCCGACGGACTTCGCCCAAGCCGTGCGCGAGATTCCGCTCACTTTTCGACCGCCACCGCCCCCGGCGCTGTTCTCGACGTAGTCGGCCGAGCTGTCGGCGTTTTCGTGCTGAGAGTTGGTTTCCACTTGCGTCTCGCCAGCGTCCGATTTCGGTCGAAAGACCACGGTCGTGACGTGCAACGGTGAGCGGTGCGCCCGTTCGTTTGCTGGAGGACTCATCGTCGTCGAACGTTCGCCATTCCGGTCCGTGGTCGATTTGTTGTTCATCGATAACGAGCCCGCAGTCTTCACAGCTTGTCTCTGCTGTGTTCGTTCTGACTCGCCCATTGCATTCTGGGCACGCCGTCGTATTATCCGTCGATACGTCTTCGTCGAAACCGCTCTCGTAGATGTCTCTCGTTGCCATCGGTACTCAGCGAGGCACGCTGTCTGCACCCCGCACCCCTCAGGGGGCAGAAAAACTACCGCGGACGTGCTGGTGTGACTCTGACGAACCTCTCAAATGCTGTTACTTCTTGATTGGCGGTCGCTCAGTACAGCTGAGAGAACTAACATTCTCTCAAAACATCTTGGCAACCGAACTGATTTTAGTAACCCACGTGAACTTCCCTCTATGTCTGGTACAGCAAACGTAGACCTTAGCGAGTGGGAGGGTGCTCTCGGCCCCCAATCAGAAGACGAACCGATGTTCTACGAACTTAAGGTCAGTACTGACCGCGTTCGCCTTATTGGATCTTCTCCAGGAATGAGGTTTGAATATTCTCGTGAAGATTTTGAAAGATTGGTTGAAGATGGTGAATGGCTTCTCGCTAACGATGATTGGGAGAATCAGGTGTACTTGACATCAGAGGGCGAGCATCCGTACTAACTGTTATCTCCCAAATTATTATCGGGTGTCTCTTAGTTCGGTTTTTTGACAAGCGCTAAGAGTGCAAATGCCACTGAGCAGCCGTTTCGGTAGGAGACCAGTTACAAGGAATGTTCTGATGGAACTGTTGACATCTACTTCTCCGGAAGCGCCTTCCGACCAGTCTGAACGCAGTTCCAGCAGGGAAATCCCTCGTTGAGTTCGTCGCAGTCACACTGAGCCGATTCAGCAGGTTCGTAGTGGTCGGTAGCTCTGGTTCCACCGTCTGCGACGACCTGCACCTTCGTTGCGAAGTCGAGAATTCGGGGCCGAATCGCGACAGCGACTCGGTGTTTGCACGGACCCTCATACGTAGCGTCGGCGGGACACTCACAAGCGGCCGGAATACTGTTGACGACGGTAACGAGGTACTCATGATCTGCCGGCTTCTCGTGGCTCTCGTTGCGAACTCGGATGTCACCGTCGAGAACTGAAAACGCGAAGGCTTCGTACTGTGCTCGTTTCAGCACGCGACTCGTCGGCTCGAAATCTGCGGGTAGTAGTTGATCCATCGGTGAGTCCAGCGCTTGTACGCAGCGCTGCACGGCTCACAGCGCCGATAAACTTTCACCGAAGCTGGTGTTGTGTGGGTAGCTCAGACTACAATACCGAAATCTATGTCTGTTGAAATCCCAGCGCCTGACAGAAATCGCGTGCTGAATAGAGAGGGACGTAGTCAGCACGACCAAAGAGTTCTGTCACTGCGTAGTGGTTCAAATCCGGCGTTTGGTAGGCATACCGATTAATCAACGATAGAGAAAGAGTCATTGCTACCGACAGTATTGGCTACGGTAATATGACGGGCAAGAGATACGGTACAATCTTGAACAGCAAGGCTCGAAGGAAGAGGCATATGAGGCGCTAACGGAGGCTATCTCAGATATCACCGCTTCCTCTGCACAACCTATTGATGTAGCGTGGGCATCAGAAAATCACATCCACGAAACGACCAGATATGTGGTGACAGACAAGGGATCCAGATTTGGGGAAGATACACTCAAAATTCGAGGACGAGGTGGAAAAGAAACAGGCGGCAAGTATGAGATAATCCCCAAACCAAACAGCACTCCTAGGGTCCTGTACTATTACCCAGATAACACGATTGGTTGGGACGAGGCGCTGAAGATGTTAGTAATATCTCCCTCGAAATACAAATTTGTGGAGGAAGAAGAAAACCCAGTGTTCTTAGAATTTGTGGACAATCTACGAGATCGAATCGGCATATAGATAACCTATACCTAATTATTCCACCATCTACGCTCTAGCACGGGCGCAACAAACTATCAATAACAGCGGATCGAATGCATTAGTTGCCTCTCCCGCAACTCGGGACCCGAATGCGACTACGAACTTGACGTCCGAGTCAGAGCACACCGACTCTCTGAGAGAGGCGAACAAGGCCGAATTCTCCACGCATCTCATACCTGAATCGATGGCGTATCGTCACAACAGAATTGTTGGTGACGGCTTCTCAAAGATGCTGTATCCGGTCGTAGAAGACTTTGTGGAACCGCTCACCCCGCTCCAGCATCCAAGTCTGATAGTCGTCCCACGATTCTCTGTCAGTAAGGTCGCCAGGACGTCGAAGCGTAATCTTCGCGCGCTTACTGTTGCGTTGCGCTTCCTCAGGTGGACTCCAAATTAACTGTTCACCAATCTCTTCCTCAATAGTCTCTTTTTGACCTTCCAACTCTTGGTATACCTCTGGGTCGTCTTGGATCACGAGTTGACAGTAGAGGTTATCTTCGACGGTGTTGACCGTGAACTGTAGTTTGAATCCAGACCGGCCCATCGGATTGTTGTACCAGTGCTGTGGTTTCGGTTTCCGTGTCCGAAGTGGCGTCTCTCGGTCACTGATGAGATCGCGGAACTGAGTCCAGTACTCCTCTTGGAGCTTCTTGGTCTCGGACAGCTCGCCTTCAGAGCGTTTTGCCTTCTCTTTCCATTCGCTGGGGTCTTCGATCGGGTTTAGACGAACCGCAGGGGCTGAATCTCCAATCCGCCAGACCTCTAATCGCACCGCGAATAGGTCCACTCCCTCGCGGCTGTTCTTGTTCAACCACTGGAACGCGTCCTTGTGCTCGTCGTTGAACTGGGGTGACACCCAGACAATGATGTCAGCGTCAACCCCGGCTGCATACGCGATACACTTCCCAAGATGGTCATGATCTGAGGCTTCCAGCTGGTTCTCTATTACAATCTGACGACCGTCATCGATGACCTCCGCGACGATGTCAACACTGTATCTGCCGACGTCTTTCTCCGTCTCGATTACTTCGAGGTCTAACCCAAGAACATCCTCAAGATGTGATGCGTCATCATCCCGTATCGAATCCGCCAGCCACGGGGTGAACTCGTGGGCCTCGTGCTCCCAGAAATCCCGAACATCTTGAGGCTCCAACTCGCGGAACTCTGGAGGCTCGGATCGTGACATACGCTATTGTTTAGCCCAAGAACAAAAACAATACTTGGTGATGGTATCGAGGTGTGTCAACCGTTGGTTACTGGCTCACTGTTCTCGGCACAACTCTGGTCAAGAATCTATGCCCAATGAGACACCTCAGTAGGTTCTTCGATGTCGTCGAACTCACCTCGTTCGACTGGCCCCCAGTCCTTGCTGGATTCTGGACTCCACCAATCGACCTCGTAGGCACCCGGGGGGTCAAAAATTTTCACTCGATCCGACTCGTCAGGCAGGTCACGACGATGTTTTTCGTCGACGTGGAGATTCTGGGTCGTGCCGGTATCGAACAGACGAGAACCGCTTGGAACCACACTCACTGGGCTACTGCTATCGCTTTCGGCAATGCACAACGCGGAGGTACAGGTCGAAGGCGTCATATTGCGGCTGCACGGAAAGCAACCTCAAATCACCGTTTCAGCGTTAGCGAGTACAACCCCTAGGCAACAACGCTATCGCAAAGAAAGATTGAGGTTCTCAGGATCCTCCAGTAGATATCTCTCGACTTTCCCAGCAGGTACTAGGGCCACAGTGTTTCGATGCGTTGCTCTATTGCCGTGAGGATGGTGGAGTATACTTCGAGTGGATGGAGCGACGGGAGTTCGAGATCGATAACTTCGATGGCAGACGGTGGCTTGTGGAAGTGCAACCGGGTGTTGTGCGTGTTCGGGTGTCGGTCCCAGCGACACTCCCAGAGTTCCCCATCCTCTCGTTCTTCGATGTAGTGGACCGAGAAATCACCAGTCGTGAACCACCGAATGTCGAGTCGAGCCGCTGTTACTGAATTCGGGTATCGCTCAGCGTCGAGTAGTCCCTGGAGTAGTTGAGGTTCATATGAATCCGGGTCAAACGTAGTCTCCGCTACGAGTGAATCCGACGAAAGGTGTCGCTCCAAGAGACGCAGCGTCTGTCGATCTGGTGGGCCTGCCGAGTGGGGCACTGAACCCCCCGGTGGAGGACTCATTTACGCCGGAATCAGATGCCCGTCATTCTGGGAGAGTTGGCGAGCAAGTTCGTACAGCCGGATATCTCGAATCACGCCCTGCCACTCGCTGATTGCGGTCATCCGCTCGTGAACCGTGTCGTGATCAGCGTGATCGAACACATCGACAGTGGCGGGGTCAGTCGTCTCGAATTGCGTTTCGTATTGTCCTTGTTGCTCTTCGAGCGCCTCCACTCGGTCGATTATCTCTTTGACGGAGAGCTCGGCTGCGATTCGACTGGCGTCTTGCCATTCGAGATACCCCTCGTTTCGTTCGTACGTTGCCGGGCGACTATCTCTCTCAGCTTGGGCGATGCCCATCTCTGATAGACGGTCGAGATGCTTTTTCGCGGCGTTTGGAGAGCAGTCCGCAAGCTCCGCGATTTCGGTGTATGCAGTCGGAGACGTAATCCCGAGAACGACGTCGTAGACACGGCCAAACGTGTCTGTTCCCTCTTTCCATCGCCTCTGAGCGTTGTCGGATGTAGGAGCCGGATCGAATTCGGTCATTGCCTCTCGTACGCACCATCTATCAATATATCTTTGGTACGCACAAATATATGAGACCTACTCTATTCGACTATACTTCCTCGAGTACTTGCTCCCACAGGCCTGGCAGATCGTCGATTCGCTGCCACGCGGCGGCTTCGTCGATGTCTTCTTCGACAACCGTGATGTCGGTAAAGTAGTCGTTGAAGACTTCGGCCTGTTCCATCGCGAGTGGTGGAGAGCAGTAGTTCTCCTCAATCCAGACTGCTTCTCCACTCGTCGGATCGAATCGTGCGTTCTCCAGCGCTTCGTCATTGCGCGGCCAAACGGCTTCATTGCTCCAATCTCGCCGGTATCGAGTCGTTCCCGCAGGTCCGGGAGGCGATCACGCTTCGGGCGGGCTCGAACAATGATACAGACTTAGTCTCTTCCTTCATCCATCGGGAAAAGTACGGACGAACGGGACGATACTCGTGAGAGATCGCACCATTCAGCGAAAAGCTGGCTGCTACTCAGAAAATATGTTGAGGTGGTCCACCGAAGCGAGGTCAATCAGTACTCATACTGGATGACGGTCTCTCCATCGGCGTTCGTCACGATGACTGTGTCACCGTTGTTGTTCCAGATGGCAGCGTCTGACCCCCAGTAAACCTCGCTGTTCGTATCGGTTCCAGACCCTGTGTAGAGTGTCACCGGATCGCCCGGGTCGACTGTTGTCCCAGAAAACGTGTACGTGTGGTCAGCCTCGTCCGAGACGGTCCACCCTGAAAGGTCAAGCGTTGCGTCGCCCGTGTTTTCGAAGACGACGTACTCGTCATTCTCGTTCTCGTGGTCGTTCCCCTCGGCGTCTGCGTGGACCTGGACGACCGCCAGCGAATCCTCCTCGCTGGAGGGCGCTGGTGTGGGCGTCGAGGTAGACGTCGTCGCCTCGTAATCCCACAACCCGACGTCGTCAGTCTGGGCCGCCGTCTCTGCATCTGAGAAGGCCGGACGCTTCGAGAACGACGAGTCGTACATCCGGGCGTACCCCTGGTCGATCAACTCGCGATTGAACGACGCAGTTTCTGTTCCGTCCTCGTAGACGTACACGAGGAGCCGTCCATACGATCCTCGGCGGTCAGCTGACGGGTCGGTCTCGATCGTCAGCGTCTCGCCCCCAACCTCGGTCCGTGCGAATTCACTAGCCTTGTGACCCCAGTCTCGGAGCCACGCCTCCCCATGAGGAGTGTCAGGAATCTCCTCGAACTCCTCGGGGTCGTTCTCAACGTGTACCTCAGGGGTGTCGATGCCGAGCAGGCGGACGTTCTCCGTGCGGCCGTCGGAGAATCGCACCTCGAACGTATCACCGTCGACGATGCGGACGACAGTCACCTCCCACGACGTCTGCTCTTCGAACGTGGGCGTGCTCGTCGAAATCGGTGTTGGAGTGAGAGTGCGAGTAGGTATCCGTGTTGGAGTCGGCGCCGAAGTCGGAGTACGAGTGGGTGTCGGTTCCCTCGTCTCGGCTTCGGTGTCCGTCGACGTCGGCGTCGCCCGTGGTGAGGCCCTTGTATTGGCGCCGCTCGATGACGCTGTCTCCCCCTGCTGCGCTTCGAATGTTGGTGAATCAGCCGCTGTCGGCGTCGATGTCAGAGTGTCCGAAGCAGTCGAGTCATCAAAAGGGGTGGTTGGAGGTCCTCCACTACAACCAGCCATGACAAGGAGGACGGCGACGAGAAGGACTGCAGACGACTTCATGAACGGTTATTTATAGCTTTTCCCACGTAAATAAAGAGAGGTTCATACAGCCTTCGTCCTCTTGGCGCGTCTGAAAACGGATGAGCATGCTTTCCTTGAAAACGCGGGGTACCTTGCTAACCAACCAGTCAACGGTATTTTCGGAACTAACGGAAAGCACACAATTCCGTTTATCTGGTTCGGGGAGAAATCACGCTCTCACCCATGATCACGGATGCTCGTGTCCTCCAACCCGAGTTCACGCCGCAGGAGGTAGAGCATCGTAACCAAGAGGTGAACGTCCTTTCAAACGCGCTCAAGCCCATCATGAATCAAGAACCTGGGGAGACGACGCTTCTCTTGGGTCCTTCGGGCGCCGGAAAGACCTGCATCGCTCGCTTTACGACCGAGCGTCTCCGGGAGAACGTCCTCGACATCAACTCACAGTACATCAACTGCTGGCAGGATTACACCCGATTCCGCGTCCTCTATCGAATTCTCGAAGGCATCGGACAGACAGTGGATATCCATCGCCGCTCCACGCCAAAGGACGAACTGCTGGACCGATTGTGCAACTACGACGGCCCGCACTACGTCATCATCCTCGACGAGGTTGACCAACTCGAGGACAAAAGCGTCCTCTACGACCTCTATCAGATGCGGGGTCTCACGGCCATCCTCATCACGAACCGCGAGGAGGATCTCTTCTCACATCTCGACGACCGTCTCACGAGTCGTTTCGAGAGCAGTGTCCGCGTCAACTTCGACAAGTACCACCTCGACGAGCTGGTCTCGATACTGGAGGCGCGGGCCCGGTGGGGATTATCGGAAAGGGCTATCGGAAGACAACAACTGGCGCTGATCGCCGACGCCGCAGCGGGCGATGCACGCATCGCTATCGGCATCCTTCGGAACGCTGCTCGACAGGCAGACCAACAGGGCACCGAGATGATTACGACGGACATCGTCGAGGGTGCGGTCCCCGATGGGCGTGCGGAAGTTCGCAGAAAGGCAGCGGAGAAATTACGGAAGCACCAGCGCGTCCTCTTCGAGATTTTGACCGACGAGGGGGAGATGAAACCGGGCGAACTGTATGATGAGTACTGCCGGCGAGTTGACGATCCGAAGACCAAGCGGACGGTCCGGAACTACCTCCAGAAGATGGAGCACTACCGGCTCATCATCGCCGACGGAAAGAAACGAGCCCGGACGTATCGACCCCGGACAGACCTCTCTTAACATCGTATCGGAAGCATCGGAAACGCCCCCGGTTCACCTAATGGCGACGCAGGTGGACTGTATCCTGTGATGACGAACTACCGAACGCCAGAACTCCCGACGCTCGAACCAGGTGTCACACTTCTCGAAACCGAATCGCGTACGTCCGGCGCGCTACACTCACTCGTACTTGACCACGTTCTCTTAGAGAGCGGGTCCGCCCTCTGGGTGGACGCACGCGGGAACGGGACGACACAGCCGATAGCCGAACTCGCGCCCGATATGCGTGTTCTCGATCGAATCCGGATCGCTCGGGCGTTCACACCGTGGCAACACTACAGCCTACTCGAAGACGTTCCGTCGGAGCTCACTGCAGAGACAACGCTCTTGGTACTCCCCGATGTGGACGCGTTCTACCGCAATGAGGACCTCAGCCCGCACAAGGCAGGACAGATGTTCTCCGAGGCCTTCCAGCACGTCGTCGACATCGCTGAAACGTACGAACTCCCCGTACTCGTAACACGGATGGACGACGACACGTTCTCGGTACCGGTCGAGAACGCCTCAACGACGATTCTGCAGTGTGAACAGACGACGTTCGGGCCCCGATTCAGCGGTGAGGAGTTCGAGACGCTCGTCTATCCAGTCGGGGACGGCATCGTTCAAACGACGTTCACCTTCTGGCGGCGCGTCTTGGCGTCGAGACACCCCGCCTTCGACGTCGCGACTGAGTCTCCGACGCCAGCGGAGGTGAGGACCGTTGGGTCGAACTAATCAGACGTACCGTGATCAAGTTCGTGGCATCGAAGAACAATGGAGTGACTTCCGTCGCGCGCTCCGTCGCCGCGACCAACCGCACTTCGATCACTTGTTCGAGCACGCTCGTGAGCAGGCCGACGCCGGCGGGTACCTCAACCACCCGAATCCGGAGATTCCGATACTCATCTCCATCGCTGTCGAACAAGAGCGCCGGATCGTAGAACTGGAAGACCGCGTCCAAGCGTAAGATTGCATCTGACTCAGGAAACGATGGCTTACAAAATAGATTTCATAGACGGAACCGCAATCCACTGGTCGCTATCCGACGACGGTGCGATTCCGACTCGTGATGAGTCCTACACCCCTACCATCTACGTCTCCGCTCACAGTGCGTCGCTCGCGGAGGCTGGTTCACATCTTCGCGACCATCCCCGCATCGAGTCAGTCCGACGAGTCCGGGAGCGCATCGGGTTTCGGCACAATCCGACTGAGGTACTCCGTGTCGACGTTACTGACCTCGAATCCGTCATGGCCGTCGCGAACGAGGTCTCCGGATGGGGAGCACCGGGAGCGTATCGGCTCTACAACGTCGATTTCTCGAGAGAGTACCGTTACTGCCTGGAAGAGCGAATCGATCCGACGCCGGACCAAGACCTCTCGGTACTCCGTCTCGCCGCCGAGGAAGCCGAACTCGTTGCACCACCCGTCACGGAACTCCAGTTCGGCGGGGAGACGCTGACCGGGGATCCCGATGAGGTACTCACAGCTCTCCGTGACCAGTTCCGAAAGGAAGATCCGGACGTCCTTCAGCTATCGTCCAGCGACGTGATTCCTCGGCTCTTCGAGCAGGCCGAGCAGTACGACGTTGAGGGATTCCAACTGGGGCGACTCCCGGGCTATCAGCAACTCGCCGGGGAATCGACGTACGAAAGCTACGGACAAGTGGGCCACTCCCCAGCGCGGTACAACGTCCCCGGGCGGGCAATCATCGACGAGTCGAACACGTTCTTCTGGAACCAGACGAATCTCGATGGCTGTCTCGACCTCGTCTCGCGCTCGCACAAGCCGCTCCAAGAGCTTGCATGGTCGTCCATCGGGAACATCCTGACAGCGATTCAAATCCGAGAGGCACGGTCTCGCGGCGTCCTCGTTCCGTGGCACTCGTGGCGACACGAGCAGTTCAAGACGATGCGACAACTCCACGACGCCGATCGAGGTGGGTTCACGTTCGCGCCGGATGTTGGCTTCCACGAGGACGTCCACGAACTCGATTTTTCGAGTCTGTTTCCGAACATCATCGTCACTCGCAACGTCTCTCCCGAGAAGATCCGCTGTGAGTGCCATGCGGATCGGGAGGATGTCCCCGGACTTGGCTACAGTATCTGCGACGAGCGAGGCTACCTCCCGGACGTACTCGAACCGCTCATCCAAGACCGCGACGAGATCAAGGCCGAACTCCGGGAGACCGACGACGCCGAGCGCCGCGCAGCGCTCGAAGGCCAATCGAACGCGATTAAGTGGATTCTCGTCTCCTGTTTCGGCTACCAGGGCTTCTCGAACGCCAAGTTCGGCCGTATCGAGTGCCACGAAGCGATCAACGCGTTTGCTCGCGAAATCCTGCTGGATAGCAAAGCCGTTTTCGAGGCGAATGGGTGGCACGTCGTCCACGGCATCGTCGACAGTATCTGGGTGACGCCTGTAGAGGGTGAGACGCAAACGCCGCTCGACGAACTCGCCGCTCAGATTTCTGAGGAGGTGGGGATTCGCTTAGAGTACGAAGCCGCCTACGACTGGCTGGCACTGGTGCCGCGGCGCGATTCTGACGCCGGGGCGCTCACCAAGTACTTCGGGAAAATCGCCGGTGAGGACGCCTACAAATATCGGGGAATCGAGTGTCGGCAGCGCAGTACGCCGCCGTTCATCAAAGACGCCCAGCAAGAACTCATCCGCGTGTTGGACGAAGAACGATCACCAGAGCAGGTCTGTGAATGTCTCCGGTCGATGGTCGACCGCCTCGAGCGCGGTGCTGTCGACCGCGACCGGCTGGTCGTGACGAATCGGGTCTCCAAGTCCGTCGACGAGTATACCCAGTACACGCAAAACGTAGCGGCGCTCGAGCGTGCTGAATCGATGGGACTGAGTCGATCCGCCGGACAGGGGGTCTCCTACGTCGTCGTCGACGACGAGAAGCAGTCACGTGAGCGCGTCGCCCTCGCGAGCGAGAACCCGACGACGTACGATCCTGCGTTCTATCGAACGCAGCTGCTTCGGGCTGCAGAGAGTGTGCTCTCGCCGCTGGGGTGGCGACGCCGACAGATCGAAGCAGAGGTGAGCTCATACACGGAGCAGAGTCTGGATTCGTTCGAGAGCCGGTAATCGGTCGTCGTTCGGATTCATTGGAGGTGTCTATCGACACGCGAGATGTTCTTCATGCTTCTTCGAGATCCTCCCACCGTGCTGTCGGCGAATCCCCGCGAAAGTCGATTACCAGCGCGTCAGCGGGTCGAACGTACTGCTTGGCACCGCCCTCGTCTGAACCTGCTTCGCCGAGTCCGCCTGCTCGAGCAAGTGAATTACTCACTCGGTGAGCGCTACCGGCCGGGACTCCGTTGTCAATCTCATCTTGCGCGGAAGTTGGTTGGTCGGCCATCGTAAGAATCCGGAAGGCGTGCTTGGTCCGAATCGCGTTGAGTAACGTATCGGAGTCGACAACGACTGAACCGTCGAACGTGACTTCGACTGGTTCGTCGAAGTGTGATCGACAGGATCCACACCAGTAATCCCTGGAGTATTGGCGAGTTTTCGTCTTCCGGCTGGATTTCTGATTGACGCTATTGCCACCGCAAACAGGGCAGCGTTCCTCACGAACAAGGCCCGATTCAGACGAGACCATCCACGCTCTCCTTATCGATACGATTGATGATCAGCTGACCATAGTGGCCGGCGAATACATTGCAGTTGCCGCAGCTGAAACCAAGTGATGGGTAGCCCGTCGGCCGTCAGTGACGTGGCGGCATCGGGGCTATTCTGATCTCCGAGCGCCGGGAGCGACAGCGGGTCGCAGCCGAGTTTCGTTGTGATCCGACAGACATGAGCAGCCATCAACTTCTCGGCGTTGTCGACGATGCTACTGTTGGCTACCGAGTCAACGGCCAGGTTAGGTATCCTCGATCGGCGCTGTATGCTTTCCTCGTTTTCTATCCCCTTAGACATCTAATTGTTCGATAGCAGTTCTGTTATATCAGTCTGGCTGATTGTATTGTTAGAACAGATTGTGGATACTGGGACGTTCCCGGTGCGACTGCTTTCAATTAGATTTCACTCACGCCCGTATTTGTCAGCAGCCACGCTTTCTGCGGAGCTATTCTTCTTGTAGCCATGGGCTTCAATTACTTCACGGAATGCAGTATCAGGTTAGGAGACTTACTCGACATATTGCTCTAGAATTCCGTGAGTTGGGAGGTGTCGTGGGATTGAAATTCTAGTGTTTGGTAATTGAGCCCTGAGTGGCTGCGTGAACCTATCTAGTCCAGATAACTTTGTCTGATACCTTCCAACCTATCGTGGTCAACGCTCTCTAATTGCTCGAATCGTTGAATCAAGTCCTCAGCCGCATCCTTGACTGCATTGTTATTGGTTCGGTCAAGAAGGGCCTCTAGTCGATCTAGTATCTGATTCTCTTTTCCATAGAAATTCTCGAAACCAGCAATCTGACCAACGACTGTTTTCAGCTGGTTGGCATTGAGATTCTGATCGGTCAGGGAATTGCTGAGCCGTTCCATGAAGCGGGCGCCTTGATCTTTTTCTAGTTCCTCAGGCATCGATTGTAGAATCTCGATAACCGGAGTGAAGTGGTCCGGGTTCTGGTTATTGCTGAGTCTCTGGGCAACTTCTTCTCGGACGTCTCCGATAACTGCTGCACGTCGGTCTGCGTCTGCATCTTCAGCTAACTCGTCCCACAACTCCCTGTAAACCTTGTAGTCACCTGCGTTGCCTCGAAGAAGGATCTCCATTTTTCCGATGAAACTCTCCTGCTCCGGGCCATCAAGCTTTGAGAAATGCTTAGCGATAGGCATCAAGAGCTGCTTCTTAGCGTTTGAATTGCGCTCAGATTTAGCCTGTCGACCGCACTGTTCGATAATCGAACCCCACTCCGCTTCAAGTTTGGCGGGGTGCTTCTCAATGATCGACAAACCGATGTTCCGATGGTTATTATTGTTATTCCGGATTAACTCCTCCACCTTGTCAACAATCTTTGAATCGAATTCCGATGGGATTTGTGGAATCACTACGCCAACAATAAATTTCTCATCGTTGAGGTGATTGGGAATACGGGAGAGAAACGCATCAACTTCTTCTTCTGACTCAAAGATGGGAATCTTATTCTCTGCCGCAAATTCGCAGATCTCCCTGACATTATTCGGATTCCACTTTCGGTACAGCCCGCTAATCAACTGCTGAACCTCTGACCACGTCTCTTCTGAGAACGACTCGTAGAAGTGAAGGAGTGCCTCAACCAGTACAACCCTCTCGTTATCCTTCGCATCGAGAAGCTCCTTGATTGTCTGGAAGACATTTTCTGCCGTCGATTCTGAAACCATTGAACCGACTGCCATCAACTCACGAGCAAGAGACTGGTCGATCTGATCCGCTTGATTACCCCTGTAATCGTCTCGTAGCTCAAGCAGCTTTTCCACGTAGCTGCTGCGACCATCAACGCCAGCGATATCATCGAACTGGCCATACTCCTCTATTTTTGTAAACTCGTTCTGATTATCCTCTATCTCAACCAGTGAAGCTGCCATCTCGATAATCTCGGGCGTAACCAAGCGTTCCTTTGCCTCCCTTGAACCTGCTAAGCTCTTCAAAGCAGTACTCAAGGCATCATCACGTAGATCAGTTATACTGGTCGAGAGTGTCGAGACTGCACGACTAGGGATTTTGTCGGCGTGTGAGATGAATGCCTCTAGGACACCTTCGTTCAGCCCATCTTCACTTTTGATGCCCTGTTTCGTAGTGGTCGATGAACTCCTCTCGTGTGAGTTCGACTGGCTGGATGAGCCGTGAAGCGACATCAACGTCAACGCGTTCGATATCGAATGTCTCGGGATAGATCGAACGAAGGCGCTTCTCGAAGGTGTCGAGATGCTCGTCGACACCGTAATAGAACTCGACTGGCTCGTCCGTTCCATCGCTCAGGGCAAGGAATTCAAACCGGGGCGGTGTTTCACTGTGGAACGGGTTCAGCTTCTCTGTGAGGCTTTCCGATCCCGTATTCGTGAGCTTGTGAAGACTAGCGAGAACACGCGAGATTCCCGCGGAGTCGAGCTGTTCGGACGTCGGCGTGACGCGGAGATACTCACGCATCCTCGTCCACCTCCACCGATCCACCATCAGGTTTCGCAGTGACCGCCTGTGATTCTCCGTTCGCAGCCTGCTTCTCTAACTCCTCACGGAACTGCTGCACGTCAGTATTGACGGCCTCCTCGTTAGCACCGGGAAGTGTTTCTCGTGTCTGTTCGGCCGGGTCGAAATCGATGACTTGCTTTTCCTTGGACATTGCCTGCACCTTGATTCCGCGCCACTCGCCGTCGACACCGACGAGCGCTTCGGAGAACCCGGCGTCCTCGTTGCCGGGCACCGCGTCCTGTACGTAGCGCATCTGTGCGTGATTCAGACCGAACTCTTCGGCCCACTCCTCATCCATCCCGTCCAAGCGATGGAACTGCTTGACGGCACACTGGTCGAGGATTGCCTCTGACTCGGCGTGCTCGAAGAACTCATCGACAGTCTGCGTAACAAGACGAATCGAGAGGTCGTGGTGACGGTGATGGCGGAACACCGTTTCGAGGAACGCTAGACTCGCGGCATCCTGCATGATGTACCGCGCCTCGTCGATGACGAATACAACCTCCTTGTCCGTCTCTTTCGCCCGTTCGTACACCAGCGAGATGAGCAACTGCATCGTCAGCGCCGTACTGCTGTCGACGCTGCCTTCCTGTTGTGCGAGATCGAGGTAGATGACCTTCTCGTCACGGATGTCGAACTCCGAGGACTTCCCGAGATTCGCGTGGCGACCCTCTTCCTCGAAGGGGCGCAACTGGTCCAGAAGCCACGTCGCGTCCTCGCGGATCTTCCCGGCCTCCTCGTCAGATCGGACGACGAACTCCTCTGGTTCGTCGACCATCTCTTCGAAGACGTCCATCATGTCTCGAATCGTCGGACTCGGGTTGTCGTGGGTCGTGATATCATCAGTTATGCCGTTACGCTGGTAGGCGCGTTTGAGTCCGAGTTCGAGCGTCGTCCGACGGTCGCCAAGTGAGATACCACGCAGTGCGAAGAAGTTCGTCAGAAAGCTCATCGCATCGTCGAGCTTCTCGTTGAACGGACTCGCGTCCTCACCCATTGCCCGCTGGACGTGGTCGGGTGTCTGGCGAATCTCCAGGGGATTCAACCCGAGCGTCCCACCGACGGTGATACGTTTCGCATCGAGTGCTTCAGAGACGCCTGCCCAGTTGTTGAGCGGTTCGAGGATGATACCGATGCGGTCCTTACTCTGCTCAATCGAGCGGATGAAGTTCTGCTTCGAGCCGAACGATTTGCCAGAACCAGTATCGCCGACGGTGAACATCGCGTACCCGTTGTCACGGTCAAACGGATCGATGACGACGGGACTCTGATTGTCCTTGTGGATACCGAACTCGACACCACCCTCTTCGAGGATTGTCGCGTTGTGCGGTGACGAGAGAAGTGCACCGATGGCACCGCCGAGAGCGATGGACTCGCGGCCAAACTTGTTGTCTCCAATCGGGGCAGCCGACTGCAGTGCGAGATCTTGCCGGCAGATAGCCGTCTTCGGCGTGAGGTTTGCCGGGTCGTCCCGGAGGGCGCTCTTGACCTTCTGGACAGAGTCCCTGAGGTCGTCCTTGTCGTCGGCACGAACCGTGATGAACATCCCTTGATCGAAGACGTTCGCTCCGTTCTCGACGGCCTTGTAGGTTGCAGCGGCTTCATTTGCTCGCTCCTGCAAATATGCACTCCGGACGCTCTGTTCGAGATCGGCGTCGACTTGGAGGTCGTCAGCGATATCCTGCAGTTCGTTTCGTGCCCGCTGCTGATTCTTCGGGGTGATGTGCGCTGTGAGGTCGAACTCGACGTCGGTCAACTCGAAGAGGTCGCTTAGGTAGCCGTCGTTCGGGTAGTCGCCATAGTCATCGATGTACAGCGTTGTCGTCCACTGCTCGCCGACGCGTGCAGCACGGGTCTCCCACTCGATGGCTGCCGGCGCGGTCACGGTCTTGTGGGACTCGGAGATGTCGTCGAGGAGTTGGCCCTCTGCGTGACCCTTGTTGAGCGTCTCCTCGTCGAGGACATCCGAGAAATCGACCTCGGGTTCCTCGTCGGCGGTGTGCCGGTCCCAGAGACGTTTCCCGACGATTCCGAGGGCGACAACCATCAGGAGGTAGATCGCCGCACCTTCAGGCGACGTTGGGTTCAGTAACCACTCTGTGAACTGGGTGACAGCCCCGCCATCTGTCTGCAGGATCGCCTTAGACATTGACCTCATCCTCCCGGCGCGAGCGACCGACGACCGGTTGCTCACGAACGACGTGCTCGGCCTCGTCGGCGTCGTGCTCCCGTCCGTTCCAGAAGTCCAGGTTCAGGACGAACAGTTCGACCGTACTGAGCCGACGTGCAGACCAGCCGGACGCCTGTTGGATGAATTCGGCGCGAACGTCGTTGACGCGGCTATCTAACTTCTCGAACATCTGAGCCCGGCGTTCGACATCCGTGAGGTCCTCACGACGAGTCACGAACGGGTTGAACAGGAACCCGATGACGGGGAACTGCGTCAGTTTCTCGGCGGGCGTCCCTTCGTCTCGGAATCGGTCGTAAACCTCTAGCGGGGAGACCTCGACACCGAGGTAGTATCGTACCTGTTGAATTCCTCGATCACGCATCTCCTTGGGTCGTGTCTCTCGGTACTCCTCGAGGAGTTCTCGGAAGATCGGATTCTGCGTGACGTCTTCGTCGTTGAGTCGCTCTTCTATCGTCTCGGTAATCTGTGCGACCGGGAATGACCGAGTTGTCGCGTGGAGCTTGATCTTCGAGTCCAGTTCCTTGTTGGCGAACTCCTCGCCCGCTTCTTGGAGCTGTGCCCAGTCCTCGGACATCGCAAAGTCCATGTTCCCGGGGCCGATCTCGATGAAGGCTTCCATTGTACCATCTGCCCGTTGGATCGCTCTAGCACCGGGCCACGCTCGTTTGACGTTCGTGAGGTCCTGCGTTCGCTCGTCCGGTTTGAACGGCGTGTAGTTCGCGAGCCCGCCTTCGTTTCGCTCAGTCTCGTTCGTGTTCTCGTCTGGCTCTTCTGGAGCACTAAACGTAATCTGCGGACGTTTGGCATACCGATAGATGCTCTTCGTCCAAGTCCACGCATTGAGGTGGTTGGGAGAGACGTAGATGACGGCGACGCCAAACCCGAATCCTCCCACGACGAACGGGAGAGCGAGTGATTCAATCCCGGTGAGGCCTGCGATGAACAGGCCGACAATCGGGAAGGCGATGAGTACGCCGACATCCCCCTCCTCAATGTTGAGGTAGGGAATGCGACTCTCTTCGCCGAACTGGTCCATGATGCGTCGTGCGGCTGCGTCTTGATCTATCGACATTGTTAGTGGATTCCGGGGTCGTTCTCGGTCCGCCGGTACGACGGCGTACTGTTCTCTTCGGTACCACCCTCTGCTCGTGCTGCGGCCTTCTGAGCGAGCGCGTGACCAGCAGCAGCTTTTGGTCCCCATCGAGCAGCAGTCGTCGCGACGCCAGCGCCACCGACGGACGCACCCGCTGCGATTCCACCGACGAGTGCTGCTCCTGTCGTCGCACCTCCGACGACTTTGGCGGTCAGCGGAGTTGCGTATTTGAACGTCTTCCAAGTCACATAGAGCGAAACAAGTGGCAGGGATGCAGCGACAAGGTACTTGAGAAACGCTGTTTCCGGCGTCAGCGCGCCTTCAGCGTAAATGAGGTCGTATCCTTTGAGTACCATCGCTGCCGGAAGTGGTAGGACAGCTAAGGGAACGAATCGCTTGGCGAATCCCATTGCGATATTAGAAATAACGGGGATATTTCCATAGGCTAGAGCAAACGCAATCGGCATTCCGTACAAGTAGACATAGAGCAGAATCTCGCGAATATAGAAGAGGGCCTCCAAAGCCCACATTGAGAGACCACCAGAGAAGGCGAATAACAGCCCTAGACCTGGGTTGATAATAGATACGCCCAAGAACCGCAACATTGCTGCAGATACCGACGAGAGGTCGGGCATTAGGACGATAGTGAATCCATCTACAAGATACAGGGTGAGAGCTCCGATCCAGTACCATGTGATGATAAGGAAAGCACCGACCCATGCTGTTTTCTTGGTCTTTCGGGCTTCGTAGGCGCTACCCACGTTGAATATTCGAATGGTATGACGGCCCTGTACGCTCATTACGAGCAGAAGTAGAGCAATGAGCATGATCTCGCCACCAACCAGTCCATCCTGAATCGCCGGCCACGGTGCATTGCTTGGCTCACCGAAGATGAACGTTCCATCAGTCTGTGGTGTTGGCGTTCCAAACATCGCCTCGGTGAGGGTCTGGTACCCTGACCGGAGCCCATCCATGAACAGACCGATAATCCACTCAACGACGTCTTTGAACCCTTCCAGTACGACGTCGATCAGGTCAACCATCGTTAGGCCTCCGTGATTGCGACCTCACAATCACTCATCTTCTCAGAGCCAGAGTACTCCACATCGAACGCTTTCGTAATCCCGTTCCCGTTGACTCTTGTCTCAACGAGAGCGGTGAATTGTCCACTATTTCCGTCAGTAGAACACCCCATTCCTTTCTCAGACTCTGAGCCAAATGGGAACGAGTTGCTGAAGAGGTCTACTGTCTCTCCGGGGGAAACAACCACTTGCTTCGTCTCGTACATTCCGCTTCCCCGAGGATTTTCGATGGGGTTCGGAACATCGCCAGAGAACACGAGTTCAACAATCGCATCTGGGCCTGTGCCAGCGTTCGTTACGGTAGCGAACGCTTCGCCGTTTTTCAACCGGTCTGTCTCTGTGTCTCCGTAGATCTCATCCCACGGCTTGTCGGGACTGTTTCGATAGAGTCCAACGTCCTGAATCCGGATCTCCGGTTCGATATCCGTTGTACTTTCTGCGACTGTTTCCTCGCCTTTCAGTGCGACCACGCGGTACTCTCCCGGTTCGTACGCAGTTCCAATCTCGAACGAGACCTGTTGGACCCCTGCGGCCACGTCGCGTTTTCTGAACAGTTCTCCGTTCGGCTGGATGAGGTTAACCTGGTCGACATCGGCTTCTGCCAGGAGCTCAACGACGAGTGCCGTCCCTTCGATGGTGACTCGCTTGAGCGGCTCTTCACTGTCTGAGGCGGTTGTCCCGCTACCGGACGTTCCGGAGCTTCCACCGTCGTTCAGACAGCCAGCTACGCTCGCAAGTGCGACACCTGCGACTGTTCGAAGGGCGTTTCTACGACTGATATGTTGATTGTTTCTGATCATGGGTGTCGTTGGAAGATGTCTTCTGGACCGAGCATTCGGAGGAGACGGCGTCCCGCATAGAACACCACGAAGAAGGGGATGAACTGCCAGCCGGCCTCGAAGACGAGGGCGAACCAGCCATCGATGGTTCCGAGTGGATGCCAGCGAGCGGTCGCCGTGTCACTCACGTAGGCCGGGTTGTGTCCGAGCCACGAGCCCGGATGGTAGCGGGCCGTGTAGATGCCGGGTTCAGTGATCGTTACGATGGCGACGCCAGAGGCGTTGGTCTCGACCTCCTGATCGGCGATGGTGATAGAGCCGTTACGGGTGCTCCCACCGATCAGATATCGGCGGGTAGCGTCATTGAGGATGATCGGTGCGCCAGTCTCGTTGTCGCGTAGTTCGATTCGGAGCGTCGCCTGCGACTGGTTCTGCTGAAGAACTTCAACCGAGAGGTTGCTGCGACGAAGCTGCCGCTCGGAACCCCCGTCGGGCTTAGCGATAGACGCGTTCACGCCGCGAACGATGCCCGCGACGTGGAGTGCCTCTCGGTCGACGTTCTCAGCACGGACAGCAACACCGTACGTCGTCTCGTAGGACTGGTTGATGACCTCGATGGTGACGTTCTCGCCGATACTCTCCAGTGGGGAGGACCGTTCCGTCCCCCACGTGTCGATGATCTCCGGGCCGTCCCGAACAGGTTCAGCACGTGGCCCGATTCGAGATGGATACGCGTGGACGTACACGGGGATCGCATCGGACTCGACTTCAGCGCTGTCGGTCCGATTCGATCTGACGAGTGTATCCCAGTTGGTGTTGCGAGCGGTGTAGAACCGCCAGACACCACGCACGCTCGCGTTCCCCTCATCGTTGAGCGTATAGCCCTGCCACGGCCGAGATTGAAAGATGGCGACGCCAGCATCGCCGTTGGGATACTCAGCGTCGTAGGGGTTCGCAGAGAGGTCGTAAATCTCAACGTCGATCGAGTCGGAGACATTTCGCGTCTCCTCACGGTAGACGACCTCGACATCGGTTCCGTTGATCCCGTCAGTCTGTATCGTCTTCTTCAGCTGGACGCGGATCTCTGCTTCGAGGGAGAGGGTTGCGCTCCAGTCGTCGTCGATCTGGTAGTCGAGCGCTGGTGTATGTGACCCCTCGGTCCTCGCGATGGTCTCTCCGTCTTTCTGCAGTCGAACCTCCTCAATCTCGTGGTTCGTAAGCGACCAGTCGACGGTTCGATTATCGGAAGCACTCTCGTTCGGAAGACGGACGCGATAATCGACGAACCCGCGCATCGTTCCATTCGGTGCGATGTAGAGTGGCGTGTCACCGGATTCGAGATGGCCACGGGTCGATGGCTGCACCGCGAATACGGTCGCGTGAGCGTCCTCAATGAACACCCCGTCTTCGAGCGACGCGTGAGGCGGATGTACGGACGTGTCCGAGCCACCGGCTTCGAGGTCCTCGAAGTCGTTCCGAGTCCACGTCGCGGCCGTCGCGGGCGGTCGTTTGAACGTGATATCGCTGCCGTTTGCGAGCTGGTGAATAGCCGTTCGCTCGTTACCGTAGCGTTGGCGGTACTCCTCTTGGCTCGTGTAGTTATCCGTGTCCCGAGACCACAGCGTCGCGGATTCGTTCTCAGAGAGCCCATTGTCTTCCGTCCCCGGTCGTGGTGGGGTAGCTGTGACGAGGCCTGTCGCGAGGCTCGTCACGAATAGGGCGGCCATGAGCACGGAGAGTTCTCGGTGTTGCATGGGGATCGTGATGAGATTGGGAAGTCGCCTACCAGGGAGTGAGATTAACGCAGTCAGCCAGTGGAAGACTCATCATTGACCCGGCGACCGTGTATAACGGGCCGAGGACGAGGAGAATGACGGCAGACTTCATCGCCGAGCGCTTGTGGCGTTTGAGCCCCTTCTTCTGCTCCGAATTGAGGGTAAACATCTCGATGAGGGAGTCGGCCTGCCAGACGACGGCAAGTCCGACGATGCCAAGCCCAGTAGTCAGCTGGAAGAACCCCTCAATCATACTCGGAAGCTTGTCGGCACTACAGACCGCGCTCGTCTGTGCCGCAGCGGGGTGAACGGCAAACAGGCTCAACAACATGAGGGTGAGGATAGCCTGTCTAGAACCAGTGCTCGTTAGTAGGGAGTGACTGTTAGTACGATTCTCAGACGTCTGGGAGGAAGTACTGTCCTGTGACATAGTACGTGAATTGTGCTCTGTGTGTTCGGCGAGTGCTGCACGATCGTTGGAGTGATTGGTCTCGGTAGGGGTTCCGACATCCATGTACTCCCGCGTGCGGACTTGGGTGAGAAGGTCACGGAGGTTCTCTGAATCGACATCGTGAACCGTCATCGCCTCGCCGAGTAGAGGGCGACAGAGAGTAGACGCGTTGACGCGGTTGTCCCACTCACGGTAGGAACCATCGATGTTGTCGGTGGTAGCTAACCGAGTTCTCATTTGTGCAGGTATGCACCGGCTGAGTTGCGGCACATATCGAGAGCGTATTTTGGCACGTGATAAGTAATTTCTGTATTTAGAGAGTGTATATCAGAATGGTTAATAAGATAGTTACGACTAAAATCATCGGCATGCGGTTAACCAACGGTACAGAGAGGAGTTTGTCTGGGTGTTGGTTAAGGACGGGTAGTCGATTGATTCGCCCACATCAACTCAGAATCAAGTGACATTGAGTGTCTGATGTTGTGGTGGTACGCACCGTCAAGGCGCTTAGTAGTGCTTGCAGTCGTTGTGGAGGTGTTGCTGGACCGTTTTCTCCTCGAACTCGAATAGCTCTGAGATTGCATCCAGCGTGTATCCTAATTCGGCCGCACAGCGCATTTCAGTGCATTCATCTGCGTCTACAGGTTCATCGCTATCCTTGATTTCTGCGTCGGTGTACATACTCAACCATTGGGGTACAGGGAGAATGGGATTGTGCGTAGATGTATAGCGACTCATCGGTTACATCGCTATAGGATAAAATAAGAAGAAACAACAAATTCGGGGACTATGTACATACCAACTATTCAGTATGTATCCCAACTAGTTGAACCCTCCCTCCGCTAGTCCCTCTTACCATTGAATACCGATTTACTGTTCGACGAGTCCTAGACCCTGTACTGTTGGAAGGTTCCAGTCACGAGTGACTGCAGCTAGCCGCGTTAGCACGGTAACAGCCGCGCAGATTCCAGCGGCAGTACTTTCGGTGACACCGGCAACCCCCGCTAAAAAGTACGTACTTCCACCCAGAACCGCACAGCTCGCATAGAAATCGTCAAAGAGAATAAACGGGGACCGATCCAGAAGGATATCGGCGAACGCACCACCACCCTGCATTGATCGTCGCAATCGCAACAACACCAAATGCTGAAACGCCCACATCGGTGGCAACGATGGCACCAGTTGTGGTAAACGCGGCGAGTCCGATAGCGTCCGCGATAAGCGTAATTGGATGCCTATCGGGAGACGCAAGGACGAAACCCAGTACGATTGCTAAGCCGACTCCGAGCAGCCCCAGTGCGATTTCGATCGGAGATTGAAGTGCTAACGGAACTTGCGCCACGAGGAGATCGCGCGTCGCTCCGCCAGCGAATGCCATCGTCAGTCCGACGACGGTAATTCCGAGCAGGTCAAATTCCTCGCGGATTGCCTTCGATGATCCGACGAGAGCGAACGCAAGTAACCCGATCGTGTTCATCACTGCGAACGGATTGCCAAACAATACTCCGAGGAGGCCCTGACCCATTGTTTGCTCCTAGGAGAACGAATCCCTGGAGTCCTCCGAGATTCTAGGTTTCTCCCAGTTCACTGCTTCTTATGTACGTTATCAGTACGGTCTGAGCTGAGCGATTTCTGGGAGTGCAATATTGGTGTGTCAACTGTTTTGTGACCCACTGCCAGGACAGATAAATGGACGAAGAAGCCTCGTTCCAATATGATTGTCTGAGGTTGATTCGCTACCTAACGTTGCGATGAATATCTTCAAGCCTTACTAAGGCGCCAAGCAGACTGGTGTCGACGATATTAGTAGTTTTACAGTGGAATCACCAGCCCTCACAGTTGTTCCATATGGGGTGCCTCTGAATAACAAGGGCTGATGCAAATTAACTGATGATAACACACTACAGAGGGATTTCTATTCCCATTGCACCTGTGCCACCCAGTAGTAGATGGGTCGGGATGCAGATTGGGGGCAGTCTCAGTGACCATGCGCTTTGTTGCATTCTGCAGCGTGAGGATACCAGAGAGACGGGCAAAGAACTATTTCAATCCCTAAGTTCACCATTAGATGCATAAAATTCGCAACCTATAAATACTCCATCAACAGCCTGATGGTTGGGATTGGATGGGTCAATTAACAAAGATACCAGAAACTGCGGAATCGACAGTGGTGGCCTGCTCAACATGCGGGGGAGCACGCGAACACCGAGTCACAGCCACAATTCAGACAATACTGTCCTGTGAGAGGGCGATCGCAGATGGCGGACATCCTCCGGAACAGCACGTGAAGATCCTGAAGTGTAATGACTGTGGGGACTGGATACGGGTCAAAGTAGCCTGAGTCTTCGCTTTAAGACGCAAGAGGGCTGGCGAACCGAGAGGCAGATTCCCTCTTGCGAGAGATGATATGAAACACTATTAGATAGGTCTATTTGCCATTAATATGGGAGTGCGTGTTCTCTTATCAATGATTGCTCGTCTGTTCTGCTCGTTGGAACGAGCGACTGGGTTGCCCGGTTTGCTACGATGCTCGAAACACGAACAGATGCGACCGTCCGAAGAGTTCGAACCGAATCGGAGGCGTTGGCAGCCTATCGAAACCAGACTACGGATTGTTTCATCTGCGCGTACGAACTCGATGACGCGACTGGACTCCAAACTACTCCGAGAAATCCGTACCGAAACCCCACGCTTCCGGTGATATTGGGCGCGTCCACCGGAAATGAAGCGATCGCTAGCGAAGCTATCGGGGCGGGGGTAACCGATTACGTCGCGCTCACGGATGTGGGTGACCAGATGATCTCGGAGTTGCTAGATCGAACGGAACGCACGATCCGTTCTGCGCAGCGATCGGCCACACGAGAGGAACGCGCGAGACAGTTCGACGCAATTTTCAATGATTCGCGGACGGCAACGTGGGTGCTCGATCCAGATGGTTCACTCGTTCGCGTGAATCAGACCGCACAGGAGATGAGCGACGAAGACATCGACGTCCTCGTCGGCGAGCTGTTCTGGACGCTTCCGTGGTTGATCACGGCGTCTTCGTCGTGGGGTCGAATGAGGTTGGGATCTTCGACGACGTGACCAGAGAGTTAGCCAACATGCTCGCGGCGACCGGCAAGGTGACGATGGTCTCGAACGTCGCCGCGGGCCTTCGCGAGGAAGCGTGGCGAAAGGACGCGCTGGCCCGGGATTACCTCTCCGTGCTGAGCATCCCCCTCGTATACAACGACCTCACGCACGGATTGCTCACGGTCTACGCGCCGACCCGAGACGCGTTCGATGACACGGCGAAGGCTATTCTGGCCGAACTCGGCGAGACCATCGCGTCGGGGCTCAGCGCGATCGAACGAAAGAACGCACTGCTCACCACGTCGATGACTCGCGTCAAGTTCGCGGTCGACGACTCGGCGTTCGTCCTCTCGCGGCTCGGGGACGCAGTTCGTACGGAGCTCGAAAATCGGGACATCACGTGGCGCAACGCGGCTTCCATCGTCGCGCTGTCCCGAATCGCGGAGCGCACGAAGCGCTCGGGCTCTGGCCGTAGACCGAGGGGACCCACTGCCGTTGCAGATCGTCCTGCTGGTTCCACCCGTGGGAGCACTCGCGAGCGTCGCGACGCTCGTCCTCGCCGGATCGGCGTGGCGACGGGGAGTCTGGAGTCGTCCGATGCGGGTCCAGTATACCGCGGTCGGCATCGCTGGCGTGGTCTTCGCCCTCGTGCTCGGATACTGGAACCTCCTGTGGTACCAGATGTGACGGTGAGCAGTCACGACCGAGAGCTGCTCTCTACTGGGACGACGTCGACGAGTTCGGCATCGAGGATTCGAACCTCACATCACTTGCCGAGTAGTTATGGGATAAGCGATATTCAAGGGAAAAGTAACTCAAGGTTGAGAAGGTGAAGTCTGTTCATCACAGCCGTTAGTGACGCCGTGAGAGGCGACGAGTCGGCCCACCGAAAAGAGCTGTGAAAGGTAGTGGCCAAAACCCATGTGTACCATCCCGACGCACGTCAAACTACACAGCATGGACTACAAGCCGATATCGGCGTACGGAGCCGTCGGCAACCAGAAGACAGTGGCGTTAGTCGGTCGCGACGGTTCAGTCGACTGGTGTTGCTTCCCGCACGTCGAGAACGCGAGCGTCTTCGCGCGTATCCTCGACGCCGAGCGAGGGGGGCACTTCACCGTCCAACCGGCTGGCTCGTTCTCCTCGACACAGCGATACGTTCCCCGAACGAACGTCCTCGAAACGCGGTTCCAGACGGCGACCGGCCAGGCGACGCTGACGGACTTCATGCCCGTCCCGGATGCAATCCGTGATGAGGGCGTTCCGAACGGAACTCTCCTCCGAAAGGTGACCTGCACCCACGGGCGACTTGACCTCAAGGTCGAGTTCGAACCGCGATTTGACTACGCTCGGACGGTCCCGACCGTCGAGACGACCGACCACGGCGTCGTCACGACTGGGAACAATGAGTCTCTTTCCCTCTCCACTCCCCTGCCGCTCCGTGTCGACGGCGCCTCGGCAGAGGCCTTGACTATGCTTGAGGAGGGTGAGACGCGCTGGCTCGTCGCTGGGTACGGGCACGAACCCGAGATACGGCCTGACGCGCACCAGACGTTGCTGGAACGGGTCGTCGATCGCTGGCAGGACTGGGTCGATATCGGCTTGGACCGGCGTAACGATCCGGTCGGCGGATACTGGCAGGATGTCGTCGTCCGGTCAGCACTGACGCTAAAACTGCTCATCCATGACGACACCGGCACCATCTGCGCTGCCCCAACGACCTCGCTCCCCGAGGATATCGGCGGCATTCGTAACTGGGACTACCGGTTCAATTGGATTCGCGACTCGGCGTTCACTGTCCGGGCGCTGTCAGAGTTGGGCCACGTCGACGAGGCCAAGGAGTACTTCGACACCTGCCTGCGCCACTGCGCTGACAACGACCCTGCTGATGTACAGCCCGTTTTTGGGTTACACGGTGACACCGATCTCGAGGAGGAGACGCTCGAGCACCTCTCCGGTTACCAGGGATCGCGTCCCGTTCGAGTCGGTAACTCAGCGGCCGATCAGACCCAGCTCGACGTGTACGGTGAGCTGATCCACGGGGTGTACGCGACCGCCCAGTACGGGGCGGAGATAACCGATGAGAACTGGGCTGTGATGAAAGACCTATTAGACTACGTATGTGGTGCGTGGTCCGAGCCCGACGTCGGTATCTGGGAGATGCGCGACGACCCCCAGCAGTTCGTCTACTCGAACGTGATGTGCTGGGTCGCGCTCGATCGAGGAATCGCCATAGTCGAGGAGACAGAGTTCGACGGAGACGTCGAGTGCTGGCGAGAGGCCAGACGAGCCATAAAAGAGGACGTGCTCAAATATGGGTACGACGAGGACGTCGGGAGCTTTGTTCAGGCGTACGACAACCGGATACTCGATGCAACGAGTCTCCTCATCCCAATACTGGGCTTCTTGCCAGCCGACGACGAGCGCGTCCAGTCGACTATCGACGCGACACTAGACCGGATCACGACCAACGGACTGGTCGCCCGCTATGAGGGAAACGATGGACTCCCGGGCGAGGAAGGGGCGTTCGTCATGTGTTCGTTCTGGCTGGTCACGGCACTCTCCCTCTCGGGTCGCATCACGGAGGCACGGGAGACCTTCCGACAGGTGATGCGGTACGCGAGTCCCCAAGGGTTGCTTGCCGAGGAGGTAGATCCGGCTACCGGGGAACTCCTCGGGAACTACCCACAGGCGTTCAGCCACATCGGCCTCATCAATGCTGCTCTCCACCTGCAGGAGGCCGAGACCGACGCGGATGACCCGTCGGCGTCAGCGACGACCGGCGCCAAGCAGTCAAGCGGCGTGAATACTTCGACCCGGGCTGAGAGGGAACGGTAATAGTATTCGGACAGGCATACCACGATGAACGATACCACGAGAGTTGACACACGACGGAGGACGAACCGATGACCGACCACAACGACGACATGGGTGGCGGCTTGGGGAGATGATTCTCAATCACCCCGTTAAGGAAAAGAGGATCTAGTACGGAGTCATCTCGCTCGGCTACTAGTTGATTTTCAGCCCGTTTACCTTCAGCTACGAGAGTGTTCTGCTGACTTAGAGCGACGCGATCACCGAGAGTCTGCTCGTCGTCCTAAGCGGAATCACGCTTCTGCGTGACAATCCTTGGGCGTCGTACGCGAACGGGTTCGTCGGGGTCTGGCTGTTGATGGCACCGCTAGTGTTTCACGCTCCGACTGCAGAAGCGTACGATACCCTCGTCGGCATCCTTGTAATCACGTTCCCAATAAGTCTCCCGTTCGATGCCGTCCTCTACACCAACGGCTTGCCGTTTGGATCGGTGCTCTCGTACATCTATGCGAGCCTCATCGTCCCGCCGGTCATCAACGCGTACCGGGAGTACTACGGCACGAAGTTCGCGGCCATCCTCTGTGGAATGATCTCCGTTTCCGCCGTGCTCACGGGCTTTGTCATTCACTTCATCTTCCTTGGGGCAGGGGTCATTCCTGACCCATCAAGCGTCCAGATTGCAGAGGTAAAGATCGAGATGAACTACAAGATGGTCTTGAACGTCCTCGCACCGGTGTTCTTCCTATTTCTCTACTGGCTTCATTGCTCAGGCTCGATTGGAGATGAAGAACACGACGAGCACGCTCACACCACCGACTAACGCTCTCGGTCTCTCTCGTTCCGTCGGTCAGCATCTTTGTCGTGCCAGTAGTCGGTGATCGTGGTGACGAGCTCGTCAATGGACCTGACGCCACGGGCAGGGACAGACATCCCGCGATCCCGACAAAATAGTACTTGCACCCAATATACAACGGCTGGTGAGAACGGGGAACACGGACGTAGCTCATCTTGAGTTCAGCACCCATAACGATGGTACCAAACGGTTCTAGTTCGCGGTAGCGATTGATTCTGCTGCAAGTCGTCACTCGGATAGATTCGAGTTAGCACCCCCGTCCTCGTACTCGTCAGTTGGGTTGTCAGGCGGCACGTCGGCGACGAGCGTTCTGTCGATAAACGTCCCTACGAATGTCGAGACAGAGATTACATTTGTGTCGGTTGATGAGACTCGAGATTGAGTAGATGATAAACACGCTCAATAAGTTTCCCGAGGTTACCTCTCACGAAGTCTTTGTGAGTCTAAAAAATCGTGGGGGAGCGTTCGAGGTGTCGCCGAGCGATTAGCTCATCGCCGAGACCATCTCTCGGCAGGCATCGGCGCACTCGCGGAGTTTCTCTTCGGTGACTTGGCAATGCTCTGCGTCGTGCTTCGCGCACTCGTCAGCACACTGCTCAGACGCGTCGGCGCACAGTTCTGCGGTCCGCGTGTGGAAGGTCGACTCGCGGGAGCAGAAACGCCCGCACTGCGTCGCGAGATCCGCGACGTCGCGGCAGAGGCGCGCGCAATCCTGCATCTCCTCGCTGCCGGTGCACTGATCGGCGCACCACTCGGTCGCCTGCGCGGCTTCGAAGCAACTGTCGACGCATCGTTCCATCTCGTCGGTCAGGTGGTCTATCTCTGAAACTGCCATCGCACCTCGAACAACGGACGCCTTGTTTAACCCAGTTTAGGCTAACGAAACGAACTCGCTCGGCGGCTCTACCTCGGTTCCTAAATTCGGGGGTTATCGATGATTTGTGGGTAAACGGGTTTCGTGTGAAACCGGTAGGACCTTTTGGGTTTCGGGCGGCCGTATTACCACCGCCGTACGTCGCTCGCGTGCCGTCTCGGACAGCGTACGCTTCCGCCATCGGAACCGTCGTTTCGCCGTCGACGCCGTGACTGGGCTTGTATTCGAAACCGACGAGGAGAATTTTCGGCGGTTCGTTAGCCGCAATCACTGAAAGGATACGGCGAGTACCTACTATCGCACCAACCGACGACGTTCGGCGCGCGAGAGGCGCGCCGAACAGAACCAAAGGATACAAACTGAACACATGGTACTACAACAACTGCTCGCAGTCGTACTCCAGAACTCGCTGCTACCGCGGTGGCTCGCACAGTTCGGAAAACAAATAGAGCACGCGTTCGCGCCCATCAGAGCCGTTCTCAAACCCATTCTATCCAGTCCCGTTACGGCCGGAATCTGGGCGATTCTGGTGGTGTCGTCGCTCGCCGTCCTCTGGTGGGACATCCGGAAACGGAATCAGGCGCTCCCGTCGATGATGAAGTTCGTCTGGACGCTGACCGTCCTCTACTCGGGCCCCATCGGTCTCGCCATCTACTGGTGGTCCGGGCGGACGCAGATAGCCCACGACTCGTTCTGGCGGCGCGGGTCCCGTTCGACGAGTCACTGCTACTCCGGATGCGGACTGGGCGAAATCGTCGGCATCACCCTCGCGCAGGGCATCCTCGCGTTCAACATCCTCTGGGTGGTGCTCATCACCTTCGGATTCGCGTACCTGTTCGGCTACGCGCTCAACATCGGGCCGCTGATGCAGGAGGGTATGGGTTTCCGCGAGGCGACGTGGGACGCATTCCTCAGCGAGACGCCGAGCATTACCATCATGGAAATTGCCGCCATCTCAACGGATCTCCTGTTGGCCGGCACCGCCGGCATAGGGAGCATCCTGTTCTGGATGGCAATGGCGTTCTCGCTGTCCATTGGGTTCATCGCCGCCTATCCCATCAACGCGGGTCTCATCTCCCTCGGCGTGAAGGAGGGGATGATGAACCCCAAGGAGATGGATTAGAGCGCTATCCCTGTACAGACATCCGATTCGGGTCTCCTCCCCATATGATAAATACGAGTGCCTGATCAAAATGACCCGAGAAAACTCAGAACTCAGAGATCTTCCTCCCAGCGCAAAACTGGTGTACAAAACGCTTGAATATACCGGAGAATCAACTCAGCAGCAGATTATCAAGGAATCACAGCTCTCGCCGAGAACTGTTCGTAACGCCCTACAGCGATTGAAGGAGATTGACGCTGTGACAGAGGATGTTTTTATTCCCGACGCCAGAAAATCGATATATCGAATAGTTAATTAGTGACAGAGACAGCCTGAAGACCCAGAACGTGTTCGCGTACTCGTTAGACCCCCTGCAGGGTATCAAAGACTCGAGTCCGAAATACGTAGAGAAGAGCTATGAAGACGCCGAGGACAACGATTCCGAGAGAACCGATGACAAATCCAGAGATACCGAGGACAAGAACTAATACAGCCCATAGATTCGATTCGAGGCTGGACAGCTTCTCCACTCCGTCGAAATACACCCAGAAGGAGAGGAGAGTAACTAAGAAGCTACCTCCGTTGACGACTATCTGAGGGAGGGCAACCATTCACAGAATATGACAGACTCCTCACACATGTATCTGCTTATAGAACGACATGTAGCTCCCCTGTACTAAGCGGTCGGTTCTCGACGATGGTTGCGAAGTAGAGAGTGCAAATTTAGCATGAAGTTCTTGGTTTCCTTTGGAATGACAAAGAGTTGATAACTTCATAGTAACTTTTTATGATATGGTTCCCCCCTCCACAGCACCTACCTTCATCCTCGCCGGAATCACGCTTACTGGTTCGTCGCTTTGGCTACTGTGGACTCGTAAAAAACCTTGGATAAGAGGCTTCAGACTCTCGTTACAGGGTTCGCATTGGTTGGAGTAGTCACGTTATTGTATTTGACGCTTCTTCGCTTCGGCTACTTTGACGCACTCTTGTATTCGAGGTCTGGGTTTTCCGAGTCAATTCCACTATGGCGTGTTCTCCCGGCTATCGGCGCAGAAATAGCAAGCATTCTTGTTCTCTCTTTCGTCCTTCTTCGGCGCAAGATTGGTCGAAAGCACAGGAGAATGATGGCTCACTGAACTCTTTGCCGAGTACAAGATACACAGGCGGTATTGAACGGCCAGTCTACGAGAAGCGATTACGAAGTAAGGTTTACTGAATGAGAAGTCCAAGTGATTATTACTGACGTGCCTGCCTTCACAACCTCGGAGGATGGATTTGATGCGTGCCTTATTTTCAACCCGACTAAAGATGGATGAGGGAAGTCTGTAGGTTCTGTACTGTGCTACGTTGAGAAATCCCGCAGAACGACTCGTTAGAAGATACCCAGAATAAATCCGATACCATCACGATGAGGATTGTCGCCGTGAACCCTGGCAGATACTCCGCATAGTCTTCAAGTCGATCCTCGTAACGCTGGTAGCCAGCCACGAGTACCAGCGTCACACCGACGAGTGACGTAATGACGGCCAGCGAGTAGAGGAGGATCAGGTCGAGACAACAGGCCAAGCCGGTGTAGATCGCAATAATATCGAACTCCTCGTTGTGGGTGAATCCGAGGGCGAACGCGAGGGGTGCCATCCCGTAGAGCCCCCGATCCGACGTCTCCTCGAGATTGTCGTGAGAGTGGGAATGGTCCGACTGGCCCGCGAACGGAACTATTCGCCGACCCCTAGCAATCCATCCTTGGGTATCGTCGTCAACGTGGCATTGATCGTGGTCGTGGGTGTGATCGTCGTTCTCGTGGTGGTCACTGTGGTCGTCATCGTGATCTGGTACGGTGTGATCGTGTCCATTGAACTATTGCCAGATTCCGAGGGCGATGAGTAGCGTCCCGACGACGTAGTTCATTCAGGGAATCTGGGTGAGGCTGAAATACGAGAGCGCCCAGAAGTAGACGACCACCTCGATGAGGTCATCCACCGGCCTTCGATCACGACGGACTGCGCTCAGTAAATTCTACATCGACTCTTGGATGCCGCAGAAATCGACATCGCCCACCCGAAACACGACTACTTCGCTCCTCACGCCGGTCGACGAGGCATGGGAGAGGTCCTCGTCAGAGCGTTCGGCTACACGGTCGCAACTCGATATCTCGACAACTCGGAGGAGATGGTTCGCGAGCGCTATTCCCACATCGAGGCAGGGGAACTTGGAGACGTGGCGACTGAAACTCTCAACGAGGTTGACCACATAGGGAAATGATCGCCTTCTACAGTTGCTCTCGGTTGGCGCTGCGAGCGACACGTCGTTGATAGTGAGTGAACACGTTATTCTCTAGCAGACCGACTGAACGATTCCGACCCCGACCCCGTCCGTGAACGAGCCATCAATTCAGCGTACCCATGCCAGTTGACCCCGTGTGTGGGATGGAAATCCCACCCGAATCTGCCGAAGCGACAACCGAGTACGAAGGTGAGTCGCTCCACTTCTGCTCGAACGACTGCCAAGCGTTGTTCGATAGCGCTCCCGAGAAGTACGTCGAGATGCCGCACCCCCATCTCATCGAGACAGGCGGTGCTATCATCCCTCGTCTGCCATACGGCCGTGCGAAAGGTGAATTCGACATCGATATCGCAGATCCCACGCCGCTCCAGGAGGGCGACAGCGTCAGTTTCTCGAAGGAGATTACGGATGACGACGTCCGGAAGTTCGCCGAGGCGACCAGCGATACGAACGCCCTCCACCTCAACGACGCGTTCGCAGAGAAGACACGGTTCGGCCACCGGATCGTCCACGGGACACTCGTCTCTGGACTGATTAGCGCGGCACTGGCGTGCTTTCCCGGGCTCACAATCTACATCTCGTAGAACCTGGAGTTCCAACAGCCCGTGGACATCGGCGAAACACTGACCGCTCGATGTAAAATCGTCGACGAACTCGACGGTGCCCGGTATCGCCTCACCACTGGGATCGAGAACGACGCCGACGAAATCGTGTTGGATGGAACGGCGACGGTTCTGATCGATCCTATCCCGGAGTGATCACCAGCACGTTCGACACCAGTGATGACAATGCACCCATTTACAGCGCCTCTCGAATTGCAGCGTCGAACGCTCGAATGAGGCGCAGATGCCGTCGAGACGATGCGTCTCCTTCCGGAGCGAATCGACGACCTCGCCTCAGTCGAGGTCGGCCAGACGCCAAGTGAGGTCATCCATTCGGAGAATAAACTCGACCTCCTGCACTACGAGGCCCTGACCGACGCCCGACACGACGCGCCCCTGCTCGTCGTCTACGCGTTGATCAACCGACCATATATCCTCGACCTCCAGCCGGACAAGAGCGTCGTACGACAGTTTCTTGAGGACGGCTTCGACGTCTATCTCATCGACTGGGGGGAACCGTCCCGACTCGACGCGTCGCTGACGCTGGGAGACTACGTGAATCGATACATCGACAACTGCGTCGATGTCGTCCGCAATCGAACTGAAACTGACGAAATCAATGTCCTCGGTTACTGCATGGGCGGGACGCTGAGCACGATGTACGCGGCGCTCCATCCGGAGAAGGTCCGTAATCTCGGCCTCATGGCGACGGGGTTGTGTTTCGACGATACGGGTGGTATCCTCGAACAATGGGGAAGCGAGGAGTACTTCGATCCAGGAGCGATTACCGAGACGTACGGAAACGTCCCGGCGGAGTTTCTTGCGACGGGGTTCGCCCAGATGAATCCCATCGAGAATTACGCCGGGAAGTACACGATCCTGTTCGATAATCTCGACGATAAGACGGCGGTCAAGAACTTTGGCAGGATGGAACGCTGGGTGCGCGATGGGGTTGACGTTGCTGGTGAGGCCTACCGCCAGTTCATCGAGGAGATTTACCAGGAGAACGCGCTCTACCAGAACGAGCTCGTCTTGGACGGCGACCACGTCGACATCGGGAACCTCACGATGCCGGTGTTACAGATTATCGGCTCGTTCGACCACCTCATCCCGCCGGAGGCGAGCAAGCCCTTCACCGAGGTTATTCCAAGTGAGGACACCGACATATACGAATTCCCGACCGGCCACATCGGGATGGCGGTCTCAGGGAAGGCTCACGCGGAACTGTGGCCCCGCGTTGCAACGTGGTTCCGGGAGCGACCGATAACACAGACTGAGGTGTCGGCCACGATCAGCCACGGTGAAGCTAAAGCAGAGGCTGACCAGGATCAGTCGTTGCAGACGGTCGACGGGATCGGTCCGACGTATGAGGAGCGTCTCCACGATGCAGGGATCACGACGGTGACGCAACTCGCTGGTGAAGAAGCTACTTCTCTCGCCATTCGGCTCGGGCTGAGCGAGTCACGGGTTGCCTCTTGGATCGAGCAAGCGAGACAAATGACGACCGACTAAAGCCGTGGATTGCTGATAACCAATCAGTTGAGAGCACACTGCGAGCAATAGACGGGCGTGGATTCGCCTCTTGGAGTGTTCACCTTGTATCAGTGGGCGTGGGAGCTAAGATGGGTTCGACGGTCGCCGTATGCCGGGCTCAATTCGATGGTGGCGTGATCAACTCCGTGCTCCTCGAGGACGTGATGGATTTGTTGGGTGACTGTGTCGGCCTCGCTCATCGTCTCGACTGACGTTTCGACGTGTGCCGTCGCGACCGTGATCTGACTACAGATCTGCCACGCGTGCCAGTCATCAATGTGGTCGACACCGTCGACGGCTTCGATATCCTCCCGGACGTGCTCGGGCTGGAACGGTGTCTTCATGAAGAAGATAGCGCCGCTTCCACGCAGGACCTTCCCGGCAGACCACAGGACGATGCCAGCGATAAGCGCAGCAGCGATCGGATCGATGACGGTGATTCCGGTGACTTCGACCACAACAACGGAGATGATGACGGCGATCGACCCGCCAGCGTCCCCGAGGAGATGATAGAACGCGCCCTTCTCGTTGAGACTCATCTCCCCACCCTGGAGGATGAAGACGCTGCCGACGTTCACTGCGAGCCCGCCGATTGCGATTACGATCGTCGGGACCGTCCCGATCTCGATCGGGGTCAGGAACCGCTGATAGGACTCCCAGAGGATGTACCCGACCATTGGGATGAGCAAGACGCCGTTGAGGAAGGCAGCCAGCGGTTCGAGCCGGTGGAGCCCGTACGACCACCACTCTGACCCCTCGTATCTATCCGCGACGTAGGAGGCGGTAAACGCCATCACGTACGCCAGCGCGTCGAATAGCATGTGGACGGCGTCGCTGATGAGCGCAACAGAGCCGAAGAGGAGTCCCCCAGCGAGTTCAACGACGAAGCCGACGATGTTGATGGCGGAGACGAGTGCCAGCTTTCGACTGCTAGCCGACCCCCCGTGCCCGTGGCCAGGATCGTGATCATGCGAGTGTCCATGGGCTTTGTCCCCGTGATCGTGATGCGCGACGCCACTCTCGTCGGTCATTCGTGACAGGTCGTACTCGAACGAGGTTTATTAAACACCGTATCAGTTATCCGGCCACCTATCCACAATATCTAGCATATTATTGGCACAAAATTAGCAACCACGGCTGCATTCTCGGTTCCGGGAAGTGTGTTTCGTGGTCAGGTTGTTAGTCCCATCATCTGATAACGATGCCACCGTCGATTTCCATGTACGGGTGTCCATAGCCACAGTAGGTCAGGCAACTCAGCGTGTAATCGCCCCGTTGCGTCGCCCCTAACTGTCGAATGATGGGTCTGGTGGCATTTTGCGGAAGTGCAACCGGGTGCATCATCATTCCGCCGCCCATGTGAACCTGTCCGGAGGGCGTGATCGCGAGACTGTGGTCTGGGTACTGCTCATTTGCTTCTTCGAGTAGCTCGTGGAAGTCGCCGTCGGCCGGGGCCGGGATGCGTTCCTCGTTTCGTTCTTCGAGGGCCTCGTGGTCGGGAAGGGCGTCTCGAATCGACGCTGGGAGGGATTGGACGGCCTGACTCGCGAGCGTGTTGAACGATACGACACGGAGAACATCGTTCCGTTGCAGTCTGATGCGGTCCTGTTCCTCGCCGGACTCGTCGACGATGATGAAGCCCCAGTGATACGCGCCGACGTATATCGTTCGATCGACCCCGCCGCTGCTTCCCGGGAGATTCCCGACGCAGCCCGAGAGACTTGCGAGCCCAGCTCCGAGTGCAGTGAGAAACTCACGTCGCTGTACTGTCGGGGACATGATTGCAGACTACTGCGACTCCTCGCGGGTGAGTTTCGCACGCCGTTCCTCGAACTCCTCGTCGGAGAGATCGCCGCGTGCGTACGCCACTCGGAGCTCTTCGAGTGCCCTATCAGTGGTTAGCGACGACCCGACCCCACCGACAAGGCCGCGATAGAGGAGGTAGCCGATGCCGACGAGGACGACGAGCCAGACGAGCATCATCCCGACGCCCCACAGTGGCGAGAGGCCGCCGGCCGTGCCACCGCCCCACCACCAGCCCATCATCCCCATCATTGGAGCAGCGAAAACCATCATTAACATCGGAAACAGGACGATCACTGCGAGGACGATCAGGACGATTCGGAGCAGGCCGTCGGACGTGCGCTCTGTCGACATGGGTAACCACTACTGACTTCGCCGGCTGCATTCATAAAGTTGGACGACCAGTACTGCTCCATTGGTGGTTCTTAGACTGGACGGCGGCCAATACATCGCTCTGTGTCTTGATTGGGGTGAGTCCACTCAGCAGCAGTCGGGGTCGTCGGGCGACCACTCGCACGCGTTGCCAGTCGTCAAGTTGTTTTCGTCAACGTAGGTCGAGAGACACGCGTAGTTGCAGAAGTAGGTCGGCGACCCGCAGTCGTCGGTACAGTCGCGCACACAGATCGGGTCGTGGTCGAAGATACGCGACCCGCAGTAGGCGCACGTCTCATCAACGTTGGGGAGTTCGACAGTCGTAGACATACCTGTGCTACGGGCACGAGTCAAAAACGTATTTCGCCAGCTGACCATCGATATACTCCACCTCCGGGCTGAAGGCGGTGTGTGAGTGACAAGGAACAACTAGAACTCGATCGCACCGATCATCGGCTCGCCGACGCACTTCGGGCAGACATCGGTGTCGTATTTCTCCATACAGTGTCGGTGGCAGGAGATCCCGCAGTGCTCGCAGACGAACACCTCGTCGTCGCGAGCGCATTCCGAGTCACAGATGTAGCACTGAACCATGGATACTCGAACGTTAACTCGCAAGCCGCATCAACGCTATGCTCGGCGCCTGATAGGTGGCTGATCTTCATCACGGTTACCGACCAAGTCTACTCCTGTTTGGAGACAAAATGAATGCCAAATCGTTGGCTACCCATTGCTCTCTTCGGGATACAACCCGATCTCTGGGTACTTTGACGGAGTTAACTTTCGATTCTTAACAACAATTCGATTGAATGAGTAGAACGTCTTTCTACGTATGGACACGACCACGGCGCCCACGGAGACGCTCGGTGGTAGCAAGACGCTCGTTCGAGGCAACGCCCTCGAGAAAACCTACGGGTCACGACTCCCGTTGGGACGGTCGACACCCGTTCTCACCGGTGCGGATATCGAGGTCCATGCTGGCGAGATCGTCGGCATCGTCGGCGAGAATGGGTCGGGCAAGTCCACGCTGATGAAGATTCTCGTCGGGGTTCTCGACCACGACGCGGGCACGGTCCAACGGCATGGAACCGTCGGATGGTGTCCGCAGGAACCCCTGCTCTACGATCGGTTGACCGTCTCAGAAACGTTCCGGCTGTTCGGCGCTGGCTACGACATGACGCGCGAGAAAATCGACGCGGCGAAGCAAAGACTGGCGGACGAACTCGACTTCGAGCAGTACCTTGACTACCGGATCGACCAGCTCAGCGGCGGGAACCGACAGAAGGTCAACCTCAGTGTCGCGTTGATGCACGACCCGGATGTCCTCATGCTCGACGAACCCTACACGGGGTTCGACTGGGAGACTTACCTGCGATTCTGGGACATGGCCCAGGACCTCGCGAACGACGGCACTGCCGTCGTCATGATCTCCCACCTAATTGAGGAGCGGAGTCGACTCGATCGCGTCTTCGAGGTGCGAGACGGACTGGTTCACGACGTGACCGACGAAGAGACCGAGAGCGGACTCAGGAGCGACCCGGAGGGGGAACATGAATAGGTTCGTCGTCGGCGTTCGGGCGAACCTCCAGACGTTTGTCCGGACGCCCCTGAACGTCGTCCTTGCGCTGGTGCTCCCGCTCGTGGTCATCGAGGGGTGGGGCCAGGCGATGGCCGGACTGCCGTCAATGCCGACCGTCGAGGGGATTCCGCTCGACCTGGGACGCCTCCTCGGCGCGATCTTCGGCGTCGCCATCATCGCCGGGCTGATGGGACTGGTCCAGATGATCAGTGCCCGGGAGGCTGACCGACGGCTCGTTCAGACCGGGTACGCGCCACGAACGCTGCTCGCGACGCGGCTGGCGACTCTCGCGGGTGTCACGATCGTCGTCGCGGGGGTGAACTTCGGCGTCCTCTGGCTGACGATCGACGTCGAAGCACCCCTGTTTGTGTTCGCGTTCCTCGCGCTCGCGGGCGTCGTCTATGCTTTCCTCGGTGCGCTCGTCGGCGCAGTGCTTCCGCGACTGTTCGAGGGGTCGCTCGTCGTCGTCTTCCTCGCGATGATGGACGCGTTCCTCAGTGGCGACAGCCCGCTCGCCGCGGACGTCCCCGAGTTCGTCCAGTACTTCCCGTTGTATCATCCGAAGGAACTCCTCCAGTCGGCCGCCTTCGACGGTACGTTCGCTGCGGGTGACCTCGTCTTCGTCGGCGGGTACCTTCTCGTGTTGCTCGTCCTCGTGACTGCCGTATTCGGTGCGACGATGCGCACGGCCGGGGGGTGGTCAGCGTGAACCGAACGGCCACGGCGTTCGGTATCGGGCTCCGGGAACACGCCCGCAACTACGTCCTCGTGGCGCTCCTGGTCGTCCTCCCAGTGTCGTTCATCACGCTCGCCTTCGCGGTCACCCAGGACGTCCAGATGCCGGTCCGGACGGTCGTCGACGGCGAGACGACGACCGTGATGCGGGGGATGCCCGAGGTCCACGGCGTGATCATGACACCGATCACGAGTTCGTTCATCGCCGGCCTCGCCGGTCTATTCCTAATGCGCGAGGCGAGAGACACGGACGGCCGCCTCGCTGTCGTCGGCTACCGAGCACGGCAGGTCATCGCCGCACGGTTCGGCGTCCTTGCAGTCATCACGCTTGTCGTGGTCGCTGTCTCCGTCGGGGTGATGCTCATCGACTTCCAGCCCGAACAGCTGTGGTGGTTCGTCGCCGCGATGCTCGTCCTTTCAGTTACCTACGGACTTATTGGGATGCTCGTCGGCGCCGCCTTCAACCGCCTCGCGGGCCTGTGGATTATGTTGATCCTCCCGATGATCGATATCGGGCTTTTCCAGGACCCGCTGTTCGTCCAGTCTGAACCCGAGTGGTGGATGAAACTCTTCCCGGGCTACCATCCCGTCCGCGTGATGGTCGATACCGGACTCACGACGGACCTGGACACGGCTGCGTCGCTCGGCTGGGGGGCCGGCTATCTCCTCGTCGTCGGACTCCTCGCCGTGTGGGTGTACTACCGCGGAACTCGAACGACGTGACGACGCGCTCGAACGAAGGTGGTATCCGCGGCCGGACGGATCGATCGAGGGCACCCGACGCGATTCGCTGACTTACCGAACATCGACGAGGCGTTTCACCTGTCTTCCAACCGCTCACGACGCTTCTGGAACTCTTCTTCGTCGATCTCGCCTCGTGCGTAACGGCGTTGGAGGGTTTCCATCGCGGAATCATCGCTCTCGGGAGATGCGTCACCTCGTCCTAGTGCCCAATAGAGGAGTCCGCCAGCTAAGCCGAGCATTCCGAGTGCCCCGCCGACGAACGGGACGCCGCCCCACCCGCCTCTCGAGCCACCCATCATGCCCCCTCCGCCGGGCCCCATCATGCCGCCACCGGTGCTCCCGCTTCCGTCGACGTCCGAGCCGATGGCCACGGCGCCGTTCTGGACGATCGTCTCGCTATCGGGGACCTCGCCGTCGGGGATTGAGCTCTCTTCGGCCGGGCCGCCGGGGCTGCCGACGACGATGCGGCCGACCATCCCGACCGACTTGTGCGGGATGCAGTAGTAGTCGTACGTGCCTGGCGTTTCGAACGTGTACTCGAAGCTTCCCGACGAGATGGTTCCACTGTCGAATGCGCTGGCGTCGGATGGAATCCGATTCTCGTAGGCGGTCGCCGAGTGTGCTCCGGCCGCTAGCTCGAAGCGAACGGTCGTGCCGGGTTCGACGTGGAGTCCGATCGGGTCGAAGTAGTTGTTGCCCATCTTCACGACGGGCGTCTCCTGTGCGCTCGCTGGCTGAGAGATCCCTACACCGGCGACTGCGCCGGCACCGAGTACTCCCAGGAACTGACGTCGGTTATAGTTCGTCATGTGGTTTGAATCAGTCTGTTGGTCGTTATTTTCGCACGACACCGACGAGGCGCTGGACGAATCCAGACGATTGCTGGGTCGCGCGCTCGATGGCTGACTCGAGGTCGTTCCGGTCGACGATGCCGATGAACTCGGCGGTCTGCTCTCCGTTCGCGTAGACGAGGGTCGTCGGCGTCTTTCGGACGCCGTATTCTTCGGCTGTTTCGAGGTCCGTCTGAATGTCGACCTCTTTGAATTCCACGTCCGGATACTTGTCCTCGAGGCCGTCGTTTTTCTCCCGCTGTGTTGCGCATGCTCCGCACGTCTCTTGGGTGAAGAGGATTACTTCAGTCACATTGTACACTACGGTATTGTAACTTAACCACATTACTATTCAGAATTGTAAGCTGAGAGCCCCCCATTTCTTTGATTCGAAGACACGCTCGCACAGGTGTGATAGGACGGAGCCTGAGGAACAAAATCGAGTACACGGGCTTGTGGTATCCGAATCGCGGTGTGTACTCGTTGGGTTTACCCCGACCGTTCGAGTTTCTCGCGGCGGGATTCGAACTCTTCGTCGGTGAGGTCGCCGCGGGCGTACGCCGTGCGGAGTTCTTCCATCGCGGGGTTTCGAGACGTCTGCGTTTCGCTCATGCGCCGGAAGACGAGGTAGCCACCGCCGAGGAGGATGAGGAGGAAGATAAGCGGGACGAGCATCCCGATGAACGGCCACCACCCGCCAGTACCGCCATACTGGCCCATCATCCCGCCGTACCCCATCATTCCGCCGAATCCCATCCCCATTGTGAGCAACGGGAGCAAGATGATCGCTCCGAGTATCAGGAGAACGATCGTCGTGGTGTCGAGCTGGTTCGACGAAGCCATCGAGATCAGGCCTCCGACGTGGATCCGAGTTCGTTGGTGACGGCCGAGAGAACACGCTCGAAACGCTCGTTGACCTCGGTCGCGATCGAGTCGAGCGCATCGTTGTCCGCGATACCGACCAATTGCTTTGGATCAACGGCACTCACAACGATATCGCCGTCATCGGTTTCGTAGACGATGACGTTACACGGGAGGAGTGCGCCGAGTTCGATCTCTTCGGTCAGTCCCTCGTATGCCAGCGGGGGATTACACGCACCGAGAATGCGATACTGGCGGAACTCTTCGCCGAGTTTTTCCTTGAGCGTCGCCTGGATATCGATGTCACAGAGGACGCCGAATCCTTCGTCTTTGAGCGCAGCGATTGTCTTGTCGACGACGTCGTCGAAATCGCCAGTGACTGAAGTCTGTATTGTGTATTCCATGTAATATTATACCCCGTCCACGGGGTTAACGGTTGGGTGCCGCAACGGCGGGCGTTGGAAGTGTGGTGTACCGGTTGGAACAGCAGCGGTTCCGGTCATCCGGTACGTTCGAGCTGTTTTCGCCGTCGATCGAATTCGTCATCCGAGAGCTCCCCGCGGGCGTAGCGCTCACGGAGAACCGACAGCGACTGCTTTTCGTTCCCGCCGGATCCTCGGTTGAGGAGCGCATAGACGAGGTAGAGTGGGACGGCGATGAGGAGCCCCATCCAGAGGAGTCCCCAGAGCCCCATCGCTCCGCCGAAGAGGCCCCAGCCGCCGCCCATCATGCCCCCGCCGTAGCTCCCACTACCGTGGGCGGCAGCCGTTCCAGTCGTCGCGACCAGCAGCGGGACGGCGAGGATCGCGAGTCGCCGAGCAGTGCGTCCGATGTGAGTGGTGAGTTGCGTCATTATCTTGAGTTGGTGGATCGTGGTATTCGGTTGAAGCGATCGAAACGGTCAGGGCCGTCAGCAGTGGCCCTGCCCGTACATCCCGCCGTTGTAGTCGTCGTTAGCCCCGTCGTGGTATTCCTCGTCAGCCATGTCCTGGGCCATCTCGTCGACGGTCACACCCATGTGCGACTCCATCCACTCGACAGCACCGGGACCCATGTGTTCGGTCATCTGTGCCTCCATCCAAGTGGCCCATTCATCTGCGGTGGTATTGTCCGTGGGCGCGTCGTCAGCGGCCGTTTCGTCGCCGTGTGCGCTGACAACGGGGGCGGCGAACACGAGTCCGACGATCGCGAGCGCCACGAGCAGCCAGCGGCCCAGTTTGAAGTTGGTCATTGTCTTTCTCCTCGGTTAGCCGTAGGACTGCTCGGGAGTTATCGACGAGGGTGTGAATCCACACAGGAGAACGTTCGAGAACGTGTATAGGGCGTTCTAATCGTTTTTCATAACTGGGATCGTTCATCTGTACCGAATACGATGGATTTGGGCGAGACACGTGTTCTCCAAGAAGAGGACCGGAACCGCACACGAGTACAAATAGCCACAAACCAGAAGCACCAGTGGTCACTCGACGTATTTTACGATGCGTGCCATCCCCGCATCCAGGTGATACAGGTTGTGACAGTGGAATAGCCACCGGCCGGGATTGTCCGCGTGGAAGTCAATCGTCACTTGTCCCATATGCCCAGGCACGAGTACAGTGTCTTTGATCGCATTGCCGACCTTGAAGAAGTGTCCGTGAAGGTGCATCGGGTGAACGACTGGGCTCTGATTGGTCATTCGAATCCGGACGTGTTCTTCGGGTCGAATCTGGAATGGATCGGCATCCGGATAGACCTGCCCGTCAATCATCCATATGTAAGACTGGCCGCTACCACGGGAGAGCGTCAGATCGAACGTTCGATCCGGATCTCCACTCACCCCGTCGAGCGAGGATATCGCCCGCAAGTCTCCGTACTGCAGTTGGTTACTGGCCGCCGACGGGGGCTGTGGGCTCTCCCCAGCCGCCGACTCGTACTCGACGACAGCTCTAGCTGGTGGTTCGTTTCCATCGAGCGCATCCGCTTGAACGGCCCACGTGCCCGGATTTGTCGCCTCAACCACGGCATCGTAGCGCTCACCGGCACCGAAGACGAACGAGTCCACGTCGACGGGTTCGACAGGTCGACCATCGGCGTGGGTCACTGTCATCTCGTGGCCGGCGATCCGGACACCGAAGACCGTCGCGCTGGCAGCGTTCACGAACCGGAAGCGAATCCGCTCACCCTCCGTTACGTCGAACGTCTGTGGATTCTCAGGGAGTCGACCGTTGATCAGGAGCCCTTCGTATGGCGGCCGAACGTCTCCCATCATTCCGCCTCTCCCACCCATTCCGCCACCGCCGCCCATCCCCCCGTCCGAAGGATGTTCCGGCTCTCCAGGGAGGTAATCGTCGACGATCACGACGTACTCGCGGTCGTACTCGACGTGTGGGTTACGCTCTTCGACGATCAGTGGCCCCAGCAATCCCCGGTCGAGTTGGAGTCCGACGTGGCTGTGGTAAAAATACGTCCCGGCAGGTTCGGCGCGGAACGTGTACGTAAACGTATCGCCGGAAGCGATCGGGTCTTGCGTTACGTTCGGCACCCCATCGACCGGATTCGGGACGGGAACTCCGTGCCAGTGAATCGTCGTCTCCTCCTGGAGGTCGTTGGTCAGTTCGACGCTGAGCACGTCACCCTCCTGAACACGTAGCTCCGGTCCCGGGAATTGACCCTCGTACATCCAGTTGGCCGTCGACGTATCGGGGGCTGGGCGAATCGTCCCGGACGCCGCGGTGAGGTTGACGGACGTATCCGGCTCGGCCGTGACTGTCGAGCGGGGCTTCACCTCACGACCCTCACCATCGTGAGTGCCCGGTAGCTGACCGGCACATCCCGCGAGCGAGCCGAGGGTGGTCGCCCCCGTCAGCTGGAGGAGTCTGCGACGGGAGAAGCCTGTGGACCGCATATCCGTTATATTGGAGGCTTGCGAGTATAGGCCTCGCGGTGACTGTGAGGTCACCCTGCCGTACTGGTTCCGAATCCAGAACTCATACCTACGTTTTGGACGAGGATAGACTCGTGGGAACGGTCCGCTAGTTCGCCTGTTTCTGTTGTAAGTCGTCGCTCGGGTAAATCCGATACGTTCGCCCTTGGCGCTCGCGGTACAGGAGGCCGCGCTTCTCGAGAGCGCTCACCGTCTGACTGACCTTGCTCTTCGAGAAGTCCGAGCGATCCCTGAGTTCGATCTGTGTGATACCGGGTGAGGAGAGAACCGGTTCAAGAATCCGGCGTTCGTCTTCCGGTAAGAGATCCAATATACGAGCCTGCGGCTGAGACTCTGGATTGATTGCTGCCTCTGATTGGGTAGATCTCTCCGATGAATCAGCGCTCTCTGGATCTGTTGGATTCGTTATTTGTGCGCGCTCGCTTGCATCTGTGTTGGTGAGCTCGTCCCGAACAATGAGATATCCTCCACCGACGATAGTCGAGACAAGAAGGGTTCCAAGAACGTACCAGAGCGGATTTGTGCCGTGAACGCCTCCCATCGACGCACCCATATCCATCATCGACCCCATCTCTCCGAATGCCTGCTGTTGCTTATACGCATCCCAGCTGAGCGCACCACCGACGATAACGACGGCAGCGACGAGGAGGCCAACCACTGCATCGGCTCGCCGCCGATTCATACCTCACTCCTCAGTTTGGCGTGTCGCGTAGTCATACGTTCTCGTTAACGAACCAGCGCTGTACCAGTTTTGATTCCCCGATGCAAGACCTTTGTGGAGACTGAAATCCGGATCGGGACACGAGCGTTACCATTACCCGCCTGAGTCGGCCTGTACGGGGACACAATGATCGTCGTGACACCACCCAGAAGGAAATTGAGCGCTGCGCGCTCGGCACCACCCTCAACGAGGTACTCGCATTCGCCGCTCCCTAATCGATTGAACAGGGTCGTCCCACTCCCCAATATGTTTTTAGTGATCGTCATGGGATTCACCTTCTTCAGAGACCTGCGGATGTTGATGTGCGAACTCGGAGGGGTGCTTCTCGAACGTTCGCTTGCACTGATTCGAGCAGAAGTAGTACGTCTCGTTCTCGTGGGTGAGACTCGGCCCGCTGTCGTCGGTCCGCATCCCACAAACGGGGTCGCGATACTGACCAGGTGCACCTAATCCCCGGCGATAGACGTAGAGGAGGGCCCCCGAGAGGACGAACGCGATGATGTTGAGGTAGAAGGTGTAGTTCAACTCGAAGTAGGTCTGTTCCGATGCTGTCTCGCCACCGGCCAAGTCGGGGACGATGCCAAACGCGTCGAATAGTAGTTCCATGAGGAAACCGGTGAACGCCATCGTCACGAAGAAGACGCCGAGGATGTACAGCATGATCTTCCAGCCGTAGTACTTCCGGTAGACGTTCAGAACGGGAATCGTGATGAGGTCGGCGTAGACGAACGCGATGATCCCGGCGAAGCTGACACCACCGCCCCACAGCGCGACCGCGAAGGGGACGTTGCCCATACTGCCGACGAAACTGAGAACGGCGATGGTGACACCCATAATCGCGTTTTCGGCGGTCACAAGCAGGCCGTCGCCCTGGATGAACAGGGTGTTCCAGACCCACTGGGGAACGAAAACGATGACGAATCCGGATATAAGAAACCCTGCGACGATATCCTTCCAGATCATCGACCACTCCTTGCGGTACTGATTTCCAACCTTGTACCACCCACCCCACGAGAGGAGTTCGTCGCGCCACCCGCCGCTACTTGCGGCTTCCTGTTGGTAGGTCTCCAGACAACCCTCCGAGCAGAACTTCAGCGTCTCGCCACCATCGGTCACCAGCGAGTACTCGTCTTTGCCTTCCATCCCGCAGGTCGGATCCTCGGTGATTCCCTGCTCGTTGTCGCTGTGATTCAGTTCCTGCCGGACTTGCTCGAACAGATTCTCGGGGAGCGTGAGGTGGACGATGACAGCCATCACGGCGATGAGGATGATCCCGCCGAGCAGTTCCGCGAGAAGGAACTCCCAGCCTAGCAGAATCAGGATCATCAATCCGAGTTCGACGATGAGGTTCGTCGACGCAAACATGAACGCGAGGAAGTTCACCGCATGTGCTCCCTTCTTGAACAGTCCCTTCCCGATGGCGACCGCGCCGAAGCTACAGCCACTACTCGCGGCGCCGAACACCGTCGCCTTTGTGAGACCGTTCAGGTCCCCCTCTCCGAGGACGTTGGCCATTCGCTCTTTCGAGACGTAGACCTGGACGAGACTCGTGATGACGAGCCCCATGATGATCGCCCACGCAGCGGTCCAGAGGAAGCCAACTCCTATTCGTAAGGACTCGAGAATCCCGTCGACGAGAACGGCTTGCATATCTACACTATCACAGGCATCTGTTTTGTTATTTGTTCTTAAGAAACCGGGGCTGTAGGCGGAGTAAATCTTGCATTCAAAGGTAATTCTTGCTAGCAGCTGTGGTCGACCGTTCGAGGACTGTGTTCGCGCTCATGAGTTTTTGCACGTCACTGGTTCCAGTCGGTGGTTGCTCCTTGGTCTCCCGACGGCTCAGTCACACAGATCGGGGTGTTGTACAGCTGGTTCCCTCCACGAGATTCTTGCTCTATGTTAACAAGAGAAATCTCTCTTTCGAATTGTAACAGGAACCCGAATGAAGGAGTAGAGCGTATCTCTAGTCATGAGCACTACTACCACAAACCAAGATACGTACGAAATGGACTCCACCGACAGTACGTTACACCTTGACACACTTGCACTCGCCGGAGCTGCAGCTGTACTCTCCGCCGTCGTGATGCTCCTGCTCGGTGTGTTCGGAGCAATCGGCGTCTACGAAGGTGCGGTCGAGATGATGCAACAGTGGCACCTGTTCTTCGAACCGACCGTCGTCGGAACCGTGGCGGGCATGGTCGAAGCCGCGGTGATCGGCTTCATCCTCGTGTACGCCTTCGCGTGGCTGTACAACGCCTTCGCATAATAAATCGAGGAGTCAATCCATGTACGTCACCGACAACGCCGAAATCGTCATCGACGCATCGCCCGAGGAGATCTGGGACTACGTAACTGACCCCGTCCACTGGACGGCATCGAACCCCGAGGAACACTACGGACTCGAATACGACACACCCGATAATCGCCCACAAGAGGGGGCGACATTCCACCAGGCGGAAGAAGTCGCTGGGATGTACGCCGATCTGCACGGCCGATTTCAGTACATCGATCATCCACACGTGGCGGTCTGGACTGGGACAGCGTACTATCCACTCCTTCGTGGACTTGTCACCGTTCGAATCCCCGAAGGTGGTACGATTCGGCTCGAAGAGACTGAGGATGGAACCCGGATGTCACACGCCGTCTGGATGGACTTCCCGAATAACCGCCGGGGCCGGTTGCTAAAGCGGCTCTTTACCACCGTTCTTGACGGGAAGGCCAAGCTCTACGACCACACCAACAAGGAGCTCGTCTTCTTCAAGGAACGCATCGAGTCGACAGCCCATAAGCCCCCAAAACCGACGGACGAGAGTCCGTAGCAACATCAACGCACTCATCCAACCATGTATACCGACATCCTCATCCCGACTGATGGCAGCGATAACGTCGAGCCCGCAATCCAATACGGACTTGAGCTCGCTCGCCGATACGACGCAACTGTCCACGCGCTCCACGTCGTCGACAGTTCGCCCATCGAGCGAAAGCTGGAACTGACTGCGCTGGAAACCGACCTGGAGACACTCCCAGACACGTGGTATGAGGCTGGCGATGCCGCCACCAAGCAGATCGAAACTCGAGCTGCAGAACATGGTCTCGACGCAGTAACTGAGGTTCGCCGTGGCATTCCAGCGCGTGAAATTCGTTCCTACATCACCGATACCGGGATCGACCTCGTCTGTATGGGAACCCGAGGACACACGGGTCTCGACCGAGTCCTACTCGGAAGTGTAACAAAGCGAATCGTTCGCACTGTCGACATTCCTGTGCTCAGTGTCAAATCGAAGCTGACGGGGACGATATCAGAATCCGAGATTCAGGGAGGCTTTGAGAATATCCTCGTCCCGACTGACGGGAGTAAACCCGCACGAGAGGCCGTTACTCACGCTCTTGATTTGGCTCGGACCTACGATGCGACACTTCATGCCCTCTACGTCGTCGATAGAGGGGCCTACTCGTCTCGCCCGGGATGGACGTGGGACGAACTACAGCAAGTCCTGAAGCAAAACGGGGGGACTGTCGTAGAAGACATCCAATCGCAGGCGGCTGCCGAGGGTGTTTCAGTCACTGCTGAGATCGCCCACGGCGTTCCTCATCAGGCAATAGGGGAGTACTGCGACCAGCACGAGATCGACCTCGTCGTGATGGGGACACACGGACGATCCGGCCTTTCACGACAGCTCATCGGAAGTGTGACCGAACGGGTTCTCCGGAACTCGGATGAGCCAGTTTTGACCATTCGAGGAGTGTAGACGCGGCCTGAGCTACCGGCGAAGCGAGATGAGAAGAACCACGAATCCAAGCCCGATGGCGACCGATTCGATGATGTGGACAAGAGCGAGATCAAGCCCCCCGAACTCGAACAATACTCCTTCAATGAACACACCAAGAGTGATGATTCCAAAGCCAATTGCAGCATTTCGCATATAATACGTACCCGTTCGTCGATACGCCTCGAAACTGTAGTACGTGATCAGAATACCGAGTGCGAGTACGAGCAAGCGGACGCCGATCAGAACCGCCGTCGTTGTCGCGACCACCCGATTACTCCTCCATTTCTTTGGTGTCGCGTCCGTATAGCGCGTACAGGACACAGAGCATACCGACAGCCACGATGATGGTCGCTACCGTGCCCGAGTCGGAGAGTGTGAGTCCGACGATGTCGAACAGGAGACCCTCGATGACGGCCCCGAAACTGATGAAGACGAAGCCAATCGCGACATAGAGCAGCGGTCGGCTGTTGTTCCGACGGTAGCCCCGGTACGCCTGATAGGCGATCAGGAATCCCAGAACCATTGTAACGAGCTTGGCAACGATGAGTCCAGGGTGCATGGTTATTCGTTCCTCATAGTATCCCAAATGCGCGTAAAGCGGTCGGCGGCGTCTTCTCGAAGTTCGATACGGACGTCGAATCCCGACTCGAGGAGCTGGATGTCGACGCGGTCGAGTCGGGCTTCGTATTCGCTGTAGTGGTGCCCATCCGGATCGATGTGCGTTCGTTCGATAAGCAGATCGTACTCCAGTAACGTGTTGACCCGTCTGGAAACTGTTGAGACTGACATGTCGCACTCTTCGCTGAGTTCCTTGGCGGACATCTGTTTTCGGCGAGTCGCCTCGAGGATTGCGCGTGCATAGTCGTCGTCAAGGATCTCGAGGATCCCCGAGATGTCTCGCTCCTCACTCACAGTCCGTGTTGTTGTGAACAAGTATATAAAGAAACGCCGGTTTGCTGACCCAGAAAATCTGCTTTCCGGACTATATGCCTCCGATGTGTATGTTCACGTGTAAAGTGACCGATGTCATGACCAACTCACTCTCACGTCGACGGATGCTCCAGCTGACTGGCGGTGCGGCAGTCGTTGGGCTTGCCGGGTGCACTGGAACGCAGATCAACGACGGCAGAGCGGCAAACGGCACGCCGACTGAGACTGGCCACGACGATAGCGGTACGGAGTCCGGTCACAGCGACGACGAGGATGACCACGACGAAGCAGTCGGGGCACCGTCCGATACGGCCGAGGTGCGGATGATCACCGAGGACGGCGGCTACCACTTCGAGCCACACGTCGTGCGGGTGAACGTCGGGGGAACCGTCACCTGGCACAACGAAAGCGGGAGTCACTCGACGACCGCCTACCACCCCGACAACGACCAGCCCCAGCTCGTCCCCGACGGCGTAGCCGCGTGGGACAGCGGCACCGTCTCCGAGCAGGGTGCGACGTTCGAACACACCTTCGAGACCGAGGGTGTCTACCACTACTACTGCACGCCCCACGAGAGCCTCGGGATGATCGGCAGCGTCATCGTCGGCGAGCCGGACCCCCACGAGCAGGTCGCACTCGAAGAGCCGCCGGCCGACAAGCCCGAGCGCGTCCGCGAGAAGCTCGACGAGCTGAACGGGATGATCCAGACGGCGCTCGGCGACGACCACGAAGAGGACAGCCAGTAGACCCACATAGCTTTCCCATCGTAGCAAGCACTTCTCATCAGGGCCGAGGTGTGTTGACGGATGGATATTTCAACACAGCAACAAAATCGACCACTCGCGCTCTGGGCACTCATCGCGACGATTGGTGTGCTCGGCGTGTCGGGACTCGCTGGCGGAGGCCAGTTCATCCTCGCCCCCTCAGGGCGTCTTATCGGTATCTCGCCGACGCTTCTGGCTGGCTCCCCGTTCGAGAGCTATCTGGTTCCCGGTCTCGTCCTCTTCAGTCTCCTCGGTGTGTTCCCGCTGGTCGTCGTGTACGGTCTCTTCCGTCGAAAACGATGGGCGTGGCCGGCGGCCATCGCCGTCGGCGTCGCGCTCGTCGTCTGGGTCCTCGTCGAAGGGGTCGTCATCGGATTCGGGAAACGGTTGCAGTATCCCCACCTCGTCCAGGGTGTGGTGATCGTCAGTCTTGCAGTACTTCCCTCTGTTCGAGCGGCTCTCAGATGAGCACGTTGTACCCGACGTGGGCGAACGCGAGGGCGAGATACCCGAGCACGAGCGCCGCCAGGGTTCGCCGAGAGAGTGATGGGAACCCGATGTCGTCGGAGCCGTGAATCCGCTCGCCGAGTGCGTACGCGAACCGCCCGGCGAGTAACGCGAACGGCAGGTGGACGAACACCAGCGGGAGCACGAGCGAGTCGAACCGGACTGTCGCCTCCAGCCGCGACAGGTACTCGAGTTTGAGCACGAGTTCGAGGAGCGCAACAGTCAGCCCGGAAGCCACGGTCGCGAGTAATCCCTCGGTCTTCGAGAGGAGCTGGCCTCGCCAGTAACTCCAACCGTAGAAGACGAGTATCAGCGGGACGAATCGGACGAACGCTTCTTCGACGAGTCCGACCAGGAGTGTCCAGGTCGCGAGGGTCGTCACTCCGAGCAAGAGAAGTTCGAACTGGTAGGCGATCCACACGCCAACCCCGGTCACGACGCTGCTCACACCCACGAGCCCGACCAGTGACCGATCCTGGAGCGTCATGTGTGTCGACGGGACGTGTCTCCACATCGGCGTGCGACCGAGATAGGCGTACCCGTTCGGAAACGTGTGCTGCAAAGAGTCTTTAGTATCGCTCCCCTGTTACACTGTAGCACGGGATCAGAGCGCAACCCCCCGACACACCATCATGTCCTCCGACAACTCCGCTGCCGTCTCTCGACCGTCCGATACGGAAAGAGACGTTGTAGGACGGGTGGAAGAGACGATTCTGTCACGGCGGGGGTTCCTCGCAGGACTCGGCCTCGGGGGCGTCGGCGGCGCTGGGGCGGTTCTCGGCCTCACGCGAGCGGGGGAGGGTTTTCAGTCGCTGGCGACGCTCGCTGGAGGGGCCACGCTTCCCGCCCCAACGCGCTACTACCTTCCAGCGGTCGACAGCTTCGGTGACGGTCTCATCGTCCCGTTCGAGGTGGAGTTCACCGACGGGGAGGGTGAGCTGTTCGTGAACCTGAACGGGATCGAAATCCGTCATGACCTCCAGCTCGCGCTCCGAGAGGCGAGAGAGACGGCCACACGTCTCACAGGGGGGTCGCTCACCAACACGGCGACGCACGTTACGTTCGAGCCCCCCGCCTCTGGCGTACTCGCACTCCGCGGGAAGAGCTGGGAGGCCGGTCTCACCGTCGCACTCGTCGCCAGCCTCCGTCAGGAGTCACTCTCACAAGAGACGCTCATCACGGGGATCGTCGACGACGAGGGCACGTTGCTCCCCGTCGGCGGGATCGAGACGAAAGCCCGCGCGGCGCGAGCAGTCGGCGCACGGGAGCTGATCGTCCCGGCGGGCGAACCGACGGACGTGGCTGTTCAAGGACTCCGAATCGTCGAAGCCCCCTCGATTACAGATGCACTCGACCGGATTCTGTGACCGGAGCGTCTCACTGCTGATTGGGTCCAAGGAGCGAATCGGTCCAGCCGATGGCTTACGGGAAACGATTCAAGAGCCGGGTCGCCGTAGCTCATGGTATGGCCGAAACCGATCCTTTCGACGCGATACGCGAGTTCGAGTTCGACGGGGATACCTACCAGATGGCGGACCTCACCACCCTCGAAGAGGCAGGACTCTGCGAACTGGATCGTCTGCCGGTCAGCATCCGCGTCCTCCTCGAATCCGTCCTCCGGAACGTCGACGGTGACACGATCACCGCCGATGACGTTCGGAACGTCGCCTCCTGGGAACCCGACGTCCCGGATGTCGAACTCCCGTTCACGCCGTCGCGCGTCGTCCTCCAGGACCTCACCGGCGTCCCCGCTGTCGTCGACCTCGCAGCACTCCGCTCGGCGGTCGAGCGGAAGGGAGAGAATCCAGGTCTCGTCGAGCCGGAGGTGCCCTGTGACCTCGTCATCGACCACAGCGTACAGGTCGATTTCTTCGGCTCCGAGGACGCCTACGAGAAGAACGTCGAGTTGGAGTACGAGCGCAACGGCGAACGCTATCGCGCCCTCAAGTGGGCACAGCAGGCGTTCGACGACTTCCGCGTCGTCCCGCCGGGGACGGGCATCGTCCACCAGGTAAACCTCGAATATCTCGGCCAGGTGGTTCACGCTCGCGAGCGCGACGGCGAGAACTGGCTCCTCCCCGACACGCTCGTCGGCACGGACAGTCACACGCCGATGATCGGCGGCATCGGCGTCGTCGGCTGGGGCGTCGGCGGCATCGAAGCCGAGGCAGCCATGCTCGGCCAGCCCATCACGATGAAGCTTCCCGAAGTCGTCGGCGTCCGTCTCACCGGCGAACTTCCCGAAGGAGCCACAGCGACTGATCTCGTCCTGCACGTCACGGAGCAGCTCCGCGAAGTCGGGGTCGTCGACCGCTTCGTCGAGTTCTTCGGTCCCGGCGTGGCGAACCTCACGGTCCCCGACCGGGCCACTATCGCGAATATGGCCCCTGAGCAGGGCTCGACCATCTCGATGTTCGGCGTCGACGAGGCGACGTTGGACTACCTCGAACTCACGGGACGTGACGAGGAGCACATCGAACTCGTTCGCGAATATCTCGATGCACAGGGACTGTTCGGTGAACAGAACCCCGAGTACACCGAAACGGTCGAACTCGATCTCTCGACGATCACGCCGAGTCTAGCAGGACCGAAGCGGCCCCAGGATCGCGTCCCGATGGACGACATGCAGACGCACTTCAGGAGGCTGGTCCACGGCGAATTCGAGGACGAACTTGACGACGTCGACGAGGATGCACTCACCCGATGGCTCGGTGAAAGCAGTGCGCCCGATACTGACCGACCTGACCCCGACCTTCCAGGGCCGGATGTCGGTGACCTCAACAAACGAGTGGAAGTCAACGTGAACGGCGAGACCACCGAAATCGGACACGGGAGCGTCGTGGTGAGCGCCATCACCAGTTGTACCAACACCTCGAATCCGTCCGTGATGCTCGCGGCGGGCCTCCTTGCCCGCAACGCCGTAGAGAAGGGCCTCGACGTTCCGGCGTACGTTAAGACGAGTCTCGCGCCCGGAAGTCGCGTCGTCACCGAATATCTCGAAGCGTCGGGACTGCTCCCGTACCTCGAGGACCTCGGCTACAACGTCGTCGGCTACGGCTGTACGACCTGTATCGGGAACGCCGGGCCGCTCCCCGAACCTATCGAGCGCGCAATCGACGCCGAGGACCTCTGGACGACGAGCGTCCTCTCGGGCAATCGCAACTTCGAGGCACGGATCCATCCGAAAGTGCGAGCGAACTACCTCGCCAGTCCGCCGCTCGTAGTCGCCTACGGCCTTGCTGGTCGCATGGACATCGATCTCGAACACGACCCGCTTGGGACGGACGATGACGGCAATCCAGTCTACCTCTCGGACATCTGGCCCGGCGCCGACGAGATCCACGCGGCGGTTCACGACAGCGTCGACTCGTCGATGTTCGAGGAGAAGTACGCGGAGGTATTCGAGGGTGACGAGCGGTGGGAAGCGCTCGATGCGCCGAGCGGTGACGTTTACGAGTGGGACGACTCCTCGACGTATATTCGCGAGCCGCCCTTTTTCAAGGACTTCCCGCTGGAGAAACCGGGCGTTACAGACATCGAAGACGCCAGCACGCTGATGCTGCTCGGTGACACGGTCACGACCGACCACATCAGCCCGGCGGGCCCGTTCTCTCGCGAGCAACCGGCCGGTGAGTGGCTCGTCGACCAGGGCGTCGAACCCCACGAGTTCAACACGTACGGCGCCCGCCGGGGCAACCACGAGGTAATGATGCGTGGTACGTTCGCCAACGTCCGCATCGAGAACGAGATGCTCGACGACGTTGAGGGCGGGTACACGATTCACCAGCCAACCGGCGAAAAGACGACGGTCTTCGAAGCGAGCCGCCGCTATCGAGAGGACGACACGCCGCTCGTCGTGTTCGCCGGCGAGGAACTCGGCACTGGGTCGAGTCGCGACTGGGCCGCGAAGGGGACCGACCTCCTGGGCGTTCGTGCCACTATCGCCGAAAGTTACGAACGGATCTTCCGAGACAACCTCGTCGGCATGGGTGTCCTCCCACTCCAATTCGCCGAGGGCGACTCGTGGGAATCGATCGGTCTCGATGGCTCGGAACGGGTTGCGATTCACGGCCTTGACGACGGCCTCGACGTGAACGACGATCTCACAGTCGTTGCAGAACGCACCGACGGCTCGACGGTGGAATTCCCGGTCACGGCGCAGGTTGGGACGCCTGCAGCAGTTCGATACGTCGAAAACGGAGGCATCCTCCACCTCGTCCTCCGACGGTTACTTTCTCAAGGGTAACTCCACCACTTTAGTACCTCCCGACGAACTCCAAGCTGATCGGTGACTGTCGGAAGTGATCCACCGCGCAGCCAGCTTCTGGTCCCAGAGGAAGTGTTACACTCTACCGAAACTGGCAGGGGAGCGCATCTTTATGTGATATCGACGATTCAGTCTGCGGTATGTCATCACGAGAGATTCAATTAGAAAGCACAATTGGCGGATTTACAGCGAGCGGGAAGCTTCACACCCTGAGCGTCTGGTTCATTCTTGCACTTCGACTGATGATGGGGGTCGCGTTCTTCCAGAGCGGTGTAGATAAGGTTCTCTCTGGGGAGTTCAGTGCTGGAGGCTACCTAACGGGGGCTGTCCCGAACAATGGGAGTCCACTTGCAGATATATTCGTCGCGATGGGGAACACGCCGAGGTTCGTTGAGTTCGTGAATGTTGCGGTGCCGTGGGGTGAGGTACTCATCGGGCTCGGACTAATTGTCGGCGCATTCACCCGTCTGGCGGCCTTTTGGGGAGCGTTCATGATGCTCCTCTTTTACTTCGGGAACTGGGACATCGCACACGGCTACATCAACGGGGACTTCGCGTACATGCTCGTTTTCCTCTCTGTCGCCGCTTTCGGCGCAGGACGTATCCTCGGTCTTGATGCGTATATTGAACAGTACAAGGTTGATGGTGTACCACTCGTGGAACGGTATCCCTGGACCCGATACCTTCTGGGATGAGTTATTTACTCTGGTAGAGAATTGGCCCATAGAATGGCTCTGAACGTCATGATGGTTTCAGCAATCGATTTTTCCGTTACTAACCCCGCAGCCTGGGGACTCGCACTAATCGTTATCGTCGTGGTTTCTTGGTTCTTCTATCGGTATTTTGCTCCAGATAGCTGGCGAGAGTGGGTTGGCGCTGGGGTAGTACAGGCGTTCATCATCGCGTTGTATGCGGAAATGTACGGGTTTCCGCTCACGATCTACCTGTTAGTTCGATTTTTCGGGTTCGATCGCGAGTCCGCCAGCACAAATCTCTGGTCGACACTCGTCGGCTTCGGTGAGACTGGAATGCTGGTTTCGATGCTACTCGGCTATGCCGTGGCTCTCGTCGGCATCGGACTGTTTGCTCAAGGATGGCGGCAGGTCTATCGGGCTCGGCAGAATGATCGACTTGTCACGGACGGGCTGTACGGCTACGTACGTCATCCGCAGTACACCGGTTTGTTCATCGCCTTGTTCGGCGAAGGAATCATTCACTGGCCAACAGTGTTCTCTGTCGGTCTCTTTCCGCTCGTAGTCGTGGTCTTCGCGTGGCTTGCGCGGAAGGAAGAGCGCGACATGGTCGACAAGTTCGGCGAGGACTACCAACTGTATCAGCAGAATGTCCCGATGTTCCTCCCGGATTGGGGTAAATGGCGAGAAATTGTGGCTGAGTCCCGTAACCACGATGACTCTGACGGTCCGTAATAAGAGTCACTCAGACAAGCTCGGGGTGTGGGAGCATATCTGCACGTGGATAACGAACTTCTTGTTGGGTGACGTAGACCCCCCATGGTTCCAACTATTCCAGACATCCTCTTGACTGGTGTCATCCTCATGAGTACCGGATACACAGCCGCAAAAACGCTCAGAATCTGGCACCAGTATGAGGGAACGTACGGTCGATTGCTTGTCGGAGTTCCGCTCGTAAGTTTACTGTTCGGACTCGCTCATCTTGGAACACTTACACCGCTTCCGCACGATCTTCTCGTAACTGTCGAAACAGGTGCTATACTCGGTGTGACGGCTCTGATCGCTGGGTTGGGGTACATCCACCCTCGGCTGAGATACTCGGGGAGTGACTTGCAATGAGTTCGATGCTGCTCCTGCTGATCCCGACACTCATCAGCAGTGGTCTCACAGTTCTTTGTTACGTGCTTCTCTATCAGGACACAGTTCTAGTAATTCAGCGTGCCTTCTTTTTTAGAGTCGGCGTCGGCGCCTCTATCTCTGCGGTGATCGGTGTGAGCGCATTGCTAACCGAGTCAGTCCCGGCGCATCTACTCCACGCCGTCTTTGCAGTGTCAGTAGCTATGGCGGTTCATGCGGTATGCGATGGCCTCCATCCAGATACCGAAGCGTGGTTTTACTCGCTCTTCCGCCCCTGACCGCTGATTCACGTAACTCCCACTGTCGTACTTTGTCGATGCAGAAGACGATGAGTGAGAAGCTGCATCACCGATACAACTCTCATCATACTAGAAAGAGGAATCGACGATCGGGCTCTCACCGTCCGGTATCGAAGTATACTCCCACTGATCGGTCGCTGCTTGATAGACGCGCTGGAGTACCTTCCGTTTCCCGAAGATCTGAACGAATAACCGTGGGTGTCGTGCGAGCTGTATCAATACGTCCCGCGGCGAGCGATCGACAGCTTCGATGTCCATTCCAGAGCCGGCTTGAATTGCTTTACCGAGGAGCTGTGGCTGCCGTGTCTCGGTGAAGTACCGAATAACCGTTGCCAGCAGGTATTCAGGTTTCATTTCCCGATACAGCTGTTCCGGATATGCTTCCAATCGATCCTCAGCCGCCAGTTCCGCTGCGAGATACGACGATTGAATGGCCTGTGAGATCCCTTTTCCCGTGAGTCGGTTTGCTATCCCGGCAGCGTCACCCACACGCACGATAGAGTAGTCGGGGTGATAGGTTCGCTGGGGATCGAGACTTGGGCCTTCCGGGATAATCGCGACGTTTGTCCGTTCCCGTGTCGGCTCGGGCCATCCGTTACGCTCACAGGCACGTTTGAACGCAGCCATGTAGTCATCCGGACGGTCACTGACAGCCCATCCGATCCCGACGTTGGCGCGATTCGGTGTTTTTGAGAAAGCCCACGTGTATCCGGTGTAGTTTTCGAGTATAATCCGGCTGTTGGGGTATACGTCGCTGAAGTCCCCCACGACATCGGCGTTGAGTGCGACAAGGTATCCGGAGTATTCGCCGGTCGATTGGAGTGCCTTGCTGGTAAGCGAGGGTTGGCCAGTGGCGTCGACGACGACATCGTACCCGTCTGCGAACTCGAATAACTCAGTCGGTGTGATCGACCGATTCTCGTTGACATCTACCCCTCTCTGTGCGAGGCGGTCTGCCCACGATTGTTCGACGACGTTACGATCGGTGATGTAGGCATCCGATGCAGTGAACCTCCCGCGTCCAGTGCACTGACGATCCGGCTGGACGCCATCGTACACCTCGACTTCCATCTCTGGAAGCGAATTAATGAACCCGTTTTCTGCGGTCTTCTCGAGGGGGATTGCAGAGGCGGCGGTCATCGCTTCGCCACAGTTGACGCGTTTCTCATTGTACGTCTGGCGTTCGTAGAGCTCGACATCAAATCCAGCGCTATGAAGCCCCTCTGCAGCCGCTAATCCGGCCATTGCGCCACCCAGTACCGCAACTGTCGGTGTCTGATTCATCGTATCGGTAATCGTAGGAACGTCCGGTGATCGAGGGACCAGCTATTCCATTGTCCCAGAGATACACTCTCAGTGATCATAGCGACGACTGAGCAATGCTCTGAGACGGAGGTGAATACCATGGTATATTGGTTTGAAATCATCTGTTTTCCTATCATCCTGATATTAGACCCCAAGCATCATCCGGAGCGACCCACGGACGCCCATCGGGAGTCCGATCGCGCCGATGAAGAACGTCATGAGCCACCACCAGGTGTGGTTCATCTCGTCTTTCGCGTCCGCAAGGTACCAGACGATCCCGCCGGTCACGAGGAGTTTGAGGACGAACGTCGACCCCGAGAATCCGGTCGCCTGGTACACGAGATTCGTCACGACCAGCTTGGGTGAATAGCCGAGGAACGTGACGCCGATGAGGTTCTGTGCGGCGTCCCACATCTGGCCGAAGACGGCCAGCAGGAACAACGGGTGTCGAAGGTGTGCGACATCGACGACACCCGCTCCCCAGTAGTAGAGCGCGGTTACGCCGAGAGCGATCCCCGTCGTCGCGACCGGCACCCACAGGCGGAGTGGAACCGACGTCGAGAGCCCGTACCAAAGTGCCCATCCGATGGCTCCGACAGCCCAGACCGACCCGACGAGTCCGACCGTCGACGGGATGGACCCAATATCTCGGTCGCGCGCTAGTGCGCCGACGCCGAGTGAGAGGACAGTGACGGCGGTGACGACGAAGTAGATCGACGGCGTGATGAACCACACCGCGTAGTCGCCGAGCAAGCCGATATCCTCGAGCGCACGCATTGCGCCGCCGGCGACGATGATCGGCGCGAACCCGTACGCGAGTCGAGTATCGAACGAAACGTTCAGGGCGTCGAGATACGCCCGGAGGCCGGGGAGGCTGTACACGACCGCAGCGAGATAGGTCGCCGTGTTCACGGCATTATACCCCCGGACGGCCCGTATCCCTTCGTGCGTGACAGGCTGGCCAGCGGCGTCGGCGACGACCGGGCCCCAGAGATACTGCCAGACGACTCGATCGTACACGAGCGACGGGAACGCGAGGAGTACAGCACCGATGAGGGCGACCGGGGCAAGCAGATACAGCACCCACCATTCGCGAGTCCCCGTGTCGGGGAGTACGGTTTCGACGCGCCGAGTGACGGTGCTCACGACTCGTTCACCTCTACTCGCCACGTGATACTTTTCGAGCGCCCCCACTGTTCGAGCGACACGTCGGTGAGGTCGTCTTGGAGTTGGCTCAGATACTGTGCGACAGCTTTCGGCGATCCATCGAGATCGCTAGCGATATCCCGAGCCCGAAGATACGTGGGCTCGGTATCGGCTATCTCGACGAGGTACGCGTGCACCGTGCGGCGGGAAATGGATGACATGGATCAAGTGGCTTTGGCGTTCAGCGGAGTTTTCCGAGCAGTTTGTAGTCGTGATCGGGGGTGTACCGTCGGAACAGCAGGCTGTTCGACAGCACCGACACGCTGGAGAACGCCATCGCGCCGGCCGCAAGCACGGGCTGAAGCAGGCCCAGCGACGCCAGCGGGATCATCGCGGTGTTGTAGCCGAGCGCCCACACGAGGTTCTGCTTGATCTTCGCGAGCGTCGCGTCCGAGATGCGGATGGCCTTCACGACGTCTACCGGGTCATCGCGCATCAGCGTCACGTCCGCCGCCTCAATGGCCACGTCCGTCCCCGAGCCGATGGCCGTCCCCACGTACGCGACGGCGAGGGCGGGCGCATCGTTGACGCCGTCGCCCACCATCATCGCCTTCCGGCCTTCGTCCTGAATGCTCTCGACGGCATCGGATTTGTCCTCGGGGAGAACCCCCGCGCGGACGTTCTCGGGAGCGATGCCGACCTGCTCGGCGACCGCGCGGGCGGTCCGCTCGTTGTCGCCGGTGATCATCATCACGTCGACACCACGTTCTTGGAGCTGACTTATAGCGTCCTTCGCGCTCTCTTTGATTGTGTCGGCATCGGCGACCACACCCACGAGTTCGCCCTCGTAGGCGACGAGCATTGCCGTCTTCCCCTCGTTCTCGAGGCGCTCCATCGTGTCCTGCGCGGGCGAGGGGTCGATATCGTTGTCACGGAGGAGCTTCCGATTCCCGACCAGGACCTCACTGTTGCCGACAGTCGCTCTGATGCCGTGGCCGGGGACGTTCTCGAAGTGGTCCGGGTCGCTCACGTCGATCCCCCGTTCTTCGGCGCCGTCGACAATGGCACGGGCGAGCGGGTGTTCGCTCGCATGTTCGGCCGTGGCCGCGAGCCGCAGGACATCCTCCTCACCGAGACGGTCACGAGCGGTCAGTTGGCCACCATCTGCAGCAGTATCGCCGCCATCCGTGAGAGGCTGTCCGTCACCGTCGAACACGACGATGTCGGTGAGCTCCATTTCGCCTTTCGTCAACGTCCCTGTCTTGTCGAAGACGACCGTGTCGACGTCCTTCGCTCGTTCGAGGATGTCACCGCCCTTGAACAGGACGCCGTTCTGTGCACCGATAGTCGTCCCGACCATCGTCGCGGCAGGCGTCGCAAGGCCCAGCGCACAGGGACAGGCGATCAGTACGGCCGACGCGAACACGATGATCGAGAACTCGAAGACGGTGACGGTCCCTCCAGCGATTGCAGGTCCACCTGCCACGGCACCCCACAGCGGGAGCCACTCGACGAAGCTCGCGAGCGCTCCGGGGAACAAGTACCAGACGACACCCCAGAGAACGGCGTTGGCGATGACTGCCGGCACGAAATACGCCGAGATGCGGTCGGCGAGGTTCTGGATGTCGGGCTGGCGCGACTGGGCGTCCTTGACCGTCTGAACGATCTGCTGAAGCGCCGTGTCCTTCCCGACCTTCGTCGCCTCCACGACGAGCACGCCGTTCTCGTTGATAGTCGAGCCGACGACCTCGTCACCCTCGCTCTTCTCGACGGGGACAGACTCGCCGGTGACCATCGACTCGTCGACCGCTGACTGGCCATCGACGACGACCCCGTCGGTCGGAATCTGCTCGCCAGGCCGAACCTTCATCCGATCGCCGACCTCGACGTCCTCAAGTGGGATCTCCTCCTCGTTGCCGGCCTCATCGACGACGGTGGCCGTCTCGGCCTCCATCTCCAGCAGCTTGCGGAGCGCCTCGCCGGCTTGGCCCTTCGAGCGGGCTTCAAGGTAGTTCCCGAGGGTGATGAACACGAGGATGAGCGCGGCGGTGTCGAAGTACAGGCCGCCCGCGATGAGCCCTGAGAGGACTGCGACAGAGTAGACGTACGCAGTGGTCGAGCCCAGCGCGATCAGGACGTCCATGTTGGCGCGCTTGTTGTTCACCAGCGCATTGTACGAGTTCTTGTAGAACGGCCAACCGAGCACCAGCTGGACGGGCGTCGCCAGCAGGAACTCTGCCCAGCCGAACTCGATTCCGAGAATGGTCTCCGGGAGGACGCCACCGCCGAGGAGGAACTTCTCGGCGAGGAAAAAGAGGAGAGGTGCCGACAGCACCGCACCAAACAGGGTCAGTCGAAGCTGCTTACGGATTTCAGCCTGTCGCGCGGCGTCGCGCGCGTCCTCGCCAGAGTCGCTGTCGTCGCCGTCCTCTCGGACGGGCGAGTAGCCCGCGCTCTCGATGGCATCGTAGAGTGCATCCAGCGACGTGTCCGCGGGGTTGTACCGGACCTGGGCTTCGTCGGTGGCGAAGTTCGCCTCGGCCGCGATGACACCGGGTGTGTTCTCTAGGGCAGTCTCATTGGTCTGTACACAGTTGGCACAGGTCATATCGGAGATGCCGATGGTCACTGTGTCAGACACTGCACCATACCCGGCATCTTCGATCGCCTCGTATATCTCTTCGAGCGATACCTCGTCAGGATCGTACTCGACGGAGCCTTCATCCGTGGCGAAGTTCGCGTTCGCCTCAACGACGCCGTCGAAGGACTCTAGCGCGTCGCCAACTGTCGCCGAACAGTTAGCACAGGTCATCCCTGTGATGTCGAGATGTGCAGTTCGCGTTCCCATTCTTGCCCTATACTACGTAGTCCTTCCTTAGTGCAGTTACTGTTTCGAAACCAGTGTTTTAGACCAGTATAGAATTTAGATTCAAAGGCCTAGTTCCGTTCCACTACCGAAGGATGCCAATATCGACTTCGCCGATCTGGAGCGGAAATCGCGGCTACAACTAGACTCCGTCTTCGAGACGTTGATACTGGTCTTCGAAGCGGCCACGGCACGACGGACAACAGAAGTGATAGATGTCTCCGTCGATTCGAGCGGATTCGCCCTCGCTATCGACCGTATTCCCACACTCGGCGCACGTGATTGCGAACTCGGTGCCGTCGAGTGAGGGTGTCCATTCGAGGTCGTCGACGAGCGTCACCGAGTACTCCGTTGATGGCGCGTCTTCGAGGAGACCCTCGACCCACCGGCGAACGTTCTGTCCTTCCGCACGACCGTAGAACCATATTTTCCCCTCGGCAGTGACGAAGAGGTGTTCGATACCATCCGCGTCGTGGAGCCGGCTTCGAAGTGACTCGATGGCAGCGGTATCGTTTTCGAGCTGGACGAACACCGGAACGCCAGCTCGCAGTTGTGCGCGATTCACGTCGACGGTGAAGCCGTTGATGATGTCGGCCTCCTCTAACCGTTTCACGCGGTCTGATACGGCTGGCCCCGAGAGATCCACCTCCTCACCGATGCTGCTGAACGGGCGTCGCGCGTCCTCTGCTAGTAGCGAGAGGATCTCCATGTCTGTCTCGTCTAAATCACGCATATCTCCCCATTGAACCCCCGAACCACAATATTGTTTCCCAGCGCCAAGATTTGAATGCCATCCCACTTCCAAGATAGACTTTGGATTCGAAGCAGAAACTGACAAAGATTCCCCTCCCGTATGTACCAGTGTATGACGCAGACCATCACTGTCGAAGGAATGACGTGCGGTCACTGTGAACAGACAGTCGAAGACGCGCTTCGAGAAGTGAGCGGCGTGACCGACGCGACTGCCGATCGCGAGGCCAAACAGGCGAGCGTCGATGGCGATGCTGACGTCACGTCACTCGTTCAAGCCGTCGAGGACGCTGGATACACCGCCCACGCCTGAGAACCGCCGGAACGTACGTCCACAAGTGCCCCGCCGTTCTCGTTCGACACCGGCCCTCTTGACGGTACCGCGCCGTATCAGGGTCTGGACAGCATAATAAGGGACGGCACCAATACCCACGCCATGAGCAACAATCCAGACCACGAGACATCCGAAAATCCCTCTAAAGAGGGGCACCCCTCGCATCAATCCGAAGGACCCGTCTACTGTTGTCGAATTTGCCGATTGAAAGCAGAGTCGGAACCACGAGCATCAGCCCACGCGTCATCCGAGCCGGAGTCCAAACTCCCGAAGGACGACACTCACACTGCGGCAGACGCCACCACGGAGTCCGAATCCACGGACGAACACGCACATAACGACCACGAAGCCGAACACGCGCACCGCCACGCTGCGGCCGAGCACGCTCACTCTACAGAAGCAGAGCACGTACACGACGAGCACGACCATGGTGGTAACGCCCACGAGAAGGGACACGGGGGTGGAAACGGGGATCACAGCGATCACACGGATCACTCAGGCCACGAGGCGATGTTTCGGCGGCGGTTCTGGGTGTCGCTCGTCCTCTCGATTCCGGTCATCGTCTTCAGCGAATTCATTCAGGACGTCTTCGGCTATACGGCCCCTACGTTCCCCGGGAGTACGTGGATAACGCCGGTACTTGCGGTCGTGATCTTCGCGTACGGTGGCGTGCCCTTCCTCTCGATGGCCCGGACGGAACTGAAAAACCGCGAGCCGGGGATGATGATGCTCATCTCGCTGGCGATATCGGTGGCGTTCGTCTACTCGATCGCGAGTCTGTTTCTCGAAGGGACGACACCGTTTTTCTGGGAACTCGTCACGCTGATCGACATCATGCTGCTGGGCCACTGGGTGGAGATGCGGTCGGTCCGGGCGGCCTCGGGGGCGCTGGACGAACTCGCGAAGCTCATGCCCGATACCGCCGAGCGTATCACCGAGAGTGGAGATACCGAGGAAGTGCCCGTCTCCGAACTCGGCGAGGACGATGTCGTGCTCGTTCGCCCGGGCGCGAGCGTGCCTGCCGACGGCGAAGTCGTCGAGGGCGAGTCGTCCGTTGACGAGTCGATGATTACCGGCGAATCCAGACCAGTTGGGAAGGAGCCCGGATCAGAGGTGGTCGCCGGGACGGTCAACCAGGACGGGAGTCTCCGCGTCAAAATCACGAAGACCGGCGACGAGACGACGCTGGCGGGCATCATGCGACTGGTCGACGAGGCCCAGCAGTCCAAATCTCGAACCCAGTTGCTCGCCGACAAGGCAGCTGGCTGGCTGTTCTATATTGCACTCGGCGTCGCGGCGATTACTGCCGTCGCGTGGGTCGTCGCGGTCGGGTACAACATCACCGTCCTCGAGCGCGTCGTGACGGTCCTGGTCATCGCGTGTCCCCACGCACTTGGACTTGCCGTCCCGCTCGTGGTCGCGATCAACACTTCCACGGCTGCCCAAAACGGGATGCTCATCCGCGACCGCATCGCCATGGAGGAATCTCGAAATCTGGACACGGTGATGTTTGACAAGACCGGGACCCTCACGAAGGGCGAACAGGGCGTCGTCGGTGTTGAGACGGCAGGCGACTGGACTGAAGAGCGAGCATTCGAAGTCGCCGCTGGTGTCGAGGGTGACTCCGAGCATATGATCGCTCGCGCCATCCGAGACGCCGCCGAGGAACGGGATATCCAGCGAGCGAAGGTTTCGAACTTTGAGAATTTCCGCGGTCTCGGCGTCAGAGCCACTGTGGACGGCGAGACGGTTCATATCGGTGGACCGAACCTGATTGAGAAATTCGGTATCGAGCGGTCCAACGAAATCGCTGCCTTCGCGGAGGAAGCTGGCTCGAACGCAGAGACGGTTATCTACCTGGTTCACGACGAATCCGAAGTTGTCGCAGCATTCGCGCTGGCGGACGTTATTCGGGAAGAAAGCCGGCAGGCCATCGAGGCGCTACACGCGATGGATATCGAGGTGGCGATGCTGACCGGTGACTCGGAGGACGTCGCACGGGCTGTCTCGGAGGAACTCGGCATCGACCAGTACTTCGCGGAGGTACTCCCCGACGAAAAGGACACGAAAGTCGAAGCGCTCCAGTCCGAGGGGAAACTGGTCGCGATGGTCGGCGACGGCGTCAACGACGCGCCGGCGCTCACGCGAGCAGATGTCGGTATTGCCATCGGTTCAGGGACCGACGTCGCCATCGAGTCGGGCGATATCATCCTCGTCGACAACAATCCCCTGGATGTCGTCCGTCTCATCAAGCTCTCGAAGGCGAGCTACCGGAAGATGCAGGAGAATCTGGTCTGGGCGACCGGCTACAACGTCTTCGCGCTCCCACTCGCTGCCGGAGTCCTCGCGCCTATCGGTATCCTGCTGTCGCCGGCGATCGGCGCGGTGTTCATGTCTCTCTCGACAATCATCGTCGCTATCAACGCCCGTCGTCTCCGCAGCGCCGATATTTCCGTGCCCGACATTGGTGCGTGATCCCTATGGCACTCCAGGCGACACAGACATTGTTCAGCGTCAGTCTCCTATCCGGGGGACTCCTACTGGGTGGCCTCCTTGCCACCATCGTCAGTCCGACATTCCGGTTCTGGCCGCACGGGACGCGGAACTGGACGTTCTGGGTCAGCTGGACAGCCTGGACGCTATACGTCGTGGGTCTGGTCGGCATTGCATACCTCGACTGGTGGCACTGGTACGAACCACCGGTGGTGGTGCAACTCGTCAGTGTGCTTGTTTTCGTAGCAGGCACAGCGCTGTCTATCTGGGCGATGTGGACACTCGGATTCTGGGAGAGCAGTGGTCTCGAAGGCCACCTTCAAACTGAGGGACCGTATCGCTTCTCTCGCAATCCACAGTACGTGGGGTTCATCACCATGCTCGCCAGCGGAGGCCTCCTCGCAGGTTCGATTCAAACGGTCATTCTCGCTATCGGTGGAATCGTGTGGTTCCTGCTCGCACCACTCGCCGAAGAGCCGTGGCTCCGCGAGCAGTACGGGGGCGAATACGAGTCATACTGCGAGGCGGTTCCACGATTCCTTGGTAAACCCAGTAGACGTGCAGCGCAGACACATTCAGAGCAGTCCGAGAGTGATTCTCAATGACTGGATCCGCGACACAACCGATTGAGGTCGGCGGCCGAACCATCTCACCCGGAGAGAAGCGCCAGTTCCGCTATTCGGTGGGAACAAGTTTCCACGGCGACCCGATCGACATTCCGGTCACGGTCGTCAACGGAGAGAATGATGGCCCGGCGATGTTCCTCAGTGCTGCCGTGCACGGCGACGAACTGAACGGCATCAAGATCGTCCAAGAGGTCGCAGAAACCTACGGTCCCCCGGACATCCACGGGGCACTCGTCTGCCTCCACGTACTGAACGTCCCGGGATTCATGGCCCAACAGCGCTACATCCCGATCTATGACGAGGACCTCAACCGGTCGTTCCCCGGGAATCCACAGGGAACGATGGCGAAACGTCTCGCCCATACTATCTTCGAGGAATTCGTCTCGAAGTGCGACCTAGGGCTGGATTTCCACACCTCGACGCGCAACAGGACGACGATGTATCACGTTCGGGCAGATATGCGCGACTCTGACGTCGAACGCATCGCCCGTGCATTCGGAACGAGCGTGATTCTCGACGGTGAAGGCTCAAACGGGACGCTCCGAAAGGCAGCATCGAAGACGGGGGTTCCGACCGTAACTGTGGAGATGGGGCGCGCCCACCGGTTCCAATCGACGCATCTCGAACGCGCCCTTCACTGCGTGGCGAGTGTCCTCGCTGAACATGAGGTTCTGCCAGACCGGCCGGTCTCTTGGCCTGGGTGGACGCGTGTGGTCGCACGCGACGGTGAGAAGACGTGGCTTCGTGCTGCCACCGGCGGACTCGTCGATATGAAGTGGGGCCCACAGCCGCTCGTCGAGGACGGGGAGCAGCTGTTCACTATCTCCGATCACTTCAAAGATGAGGTCGAAGTCGTTCGTGCACCGTCAACTGGCCTCGTCGTCGGTGTACTCGAGAACGCAGTCGCGTACCCGGGGCATCCGCTGTGTCACTTCGTGAGCGTCGACGAAACGACCGCAGACATCATCCGGGACGACATCGAGCGGGGTGAGTTCGATGTCTACCGTGAGGGTGGTTTCCAGCGGCCGGAATATGGTGAGAGCGGTGAGTATGAAGGACGAGATCCGCTCTCTTGACGGGCCAGCGTCTGCTGACAGGCTCTTCATCGGTTCGAAGAGCCCCCCATAATTGCCTACTGGATCGTTCTTCGGCCAATAACCGTTCCAAGTTCTAATTCGTACGGTATGATGGTCGGCTTTTATCGAACATCGTCGAGATCACCTCAGCAAGATCGTGCCCTCTCAACTACAGACTCGCCGGGTACCAGTGTGTAAAATGTACAGATCTGCTAGGTGATGCCCGGTATAGTAACGCTCACCCCAACTTTTTCGCGACCTATTGCGCGTTTTCAACCGCTTTCCTTACGTCAACCCAGACTTCATCAGGAGACTGTTTTCCGTCGACACGTTCCAGTTGACCTCGTTCTTCGTAGTATTCAATAACTGGTTCAGTGGTCTCACGAAATACACGTAGACGTTCACGGACTGTCTCCTCGGTATCGTCATCCCGCTGCTCAAGTCGTCTTTCAACTTCAGGATCTTCAGGCGGACTATATTTTATATGATAAGTGTCCCCTGTTTTTGGGTCTATACGGCGACCCGTGAGTCGTTGAACAAGTTCCTCCTCGTCTACGTCAAGATATAGAATAACGTCAACGTCGGTCATATTATTGAGTTCCTCAGCCTGTTCTACGTTGCGGGGATACCCATCCAGAACAAAGCCATTGACTTGCGATAGAGCCTCTTTAACGAGCAGAGTGACAACCTCGTCCGGAACAAGCTCACCTTGATCCATATATGTGCGCGGGACATCATACTCTGATTCAAATTCTGAAATATCCCTGTCCTTATTTGCCCGAAGGAGCTCCCCGGTAGTGATATGCTTTACATTAAACTCCTCAGAAGCCTTTCTACTCTGCGTCCCCTTTCCTGCGCCTGGTCCACCGAGGATTAGAATCCGTGGTTCGGCCATGTCTCTCTTTTGATGTCAGTCACGAAAAAGACACGTATCGAGAGTCTCAGATGCGGAGGTTACTTTCTCTGGGACTCTGACCGGATGATCCCGGAGAGATTGTCCATCTGTGCGGAGACATGGGCAGCTTCTCCCGCGAGGTGAGTGATGAGATCGTCAAGGGTGACGATCCCCACAACTGAGCCATCTTCGACAACGGGAACATGGCGGGCAGCCGCCTCGTTCATTTGTCGCAGTACCCTCGGTACCTCCGCCTCAGGCGTTACGGTGAGGGGGTCGGAGGTCATCACATCTCCGGCGGTTATGTTGGATTCGCTCTGATCCGTTGCGAGAACGTTGAACTCACTATCTGGCGTGAGGAGCGCGCCAATCAAATCTCGATCTGTAATGATGCCCACGAGCTGGTCGTTTTCTTCCACAACGACGTAGCGGGCACATTTGGTTTGCGCGACCATCGTTTGGGCGACCTCTGCTACCGACGTATCCGGAATAACGCGACCAACTGACTCGTCGGCGATACTCCCAACACGTAGTGTGAGATCGGATCGATTCTGTTCCATACTGGGGGATTGGTTAGAGAGACTAAATAATATGGCGGCAGTTCCTCACTTCATAGAAGCATCTCAGGGAGTTACGGTGCTTGCCTTCGGTAGATAGTAGCACGTTTTGCGCTGCTACTATCCGACTGGTCTCCCGCGTAATGTTGGAACCAAGTGTGGTGAATGTGCGACCGTAGTTACTAGTGGGCAGTCCAGCCTCCGTCGACAGGAATGTTTGTGCCTGTGATGTACGTCGCCTCATCAGAGGCGAGAAACATCGCAATGCCGCCGATCTCCTCGGGTTCGGCCACTCGCTGCATGGGTGTCTCGTCTCGGACGAACTCGTAGAACTGTTCCTGGTCGAGGTAGTCGTCTGTCATCGGCGTTTCAACGAATCCAGGGCAGATACTATTGACACGTATCCCTTCTGTGGCGTAGTCGATGGCGAGCTCTCGTGTGAAATTCACGACACCACCTTTTGCTGCCGAATAGGCAGGTGATCCAGGACCACCAACGAGGCCATAAATCGACGCGACATTAATGATGCACCCCTCACTGTCTTTGAGATACGGGATCGCCGCTCGCGAGCCGTACATAACCCCTGTGAGATTAATTTGAATGACCGTATCCCACTCTTCGAGCGACATTTCTTCGATGGACCCTACTTGGCCAATTCCAGCGTTGTTTACGATTGCGTCAAGCTGTCCGTATTCGTCAACCGTACTGTTGACGAGGGTCTCTACCTGCTCATACTCCGTGACGTCACATTGGTGGAATTCACAGCCGAGTTCTTCGGCAGTCTCTCGGCCGGTTTCTTCCGTGCGACCTGCGATAACGACTTCGGCTCCGTAATCAATGTACTTCGAAGCAATTGCTTTGCCGATCCCGGTTGCACCACCAGTGATGATCGCAACTTTATCTTTGAGCATATCAGGTACTTCGCATAGACGCCACAAAATAGTTTGAGGCGTCGTGGGGGTACTCCGTATTCGAGATACCAGTTATCGACGCTGTTGCCTTGATGAATGAATGAATAAAATGGTGAAGCCGAGTGCGACGACGATCCCAACAGTAGCAGAGATCTGACTTACGGATAATGCGAGACCACTCGCTACAAATGTTCCTCCTGCGAGGATGGCGTACCCGATCGAACGAGTCTGCCGTCGTTGGCTCTGTGCGATCTCCTGAGGTATCACTGTGCGTTCCTGTTCTCGTGCGTCCAGTTCACGATCCAATTTCGTGGGTAGCCGGAGGAGGGCCCAGAGGGAGGTTTCGATGTCGGACTGAGCTTCGGCGAGTTTCATCCGGGCTGCTCGCTGGAGGAAGCCGTGTTCACGGAGGAACGCCTGCGCAGCTGCGAGGATATTGAACTCGGGATCGAGCTGTCTAAGAACACCTTCACCGATCGATCCCACCCGAATGACTAACATCACGTCTGGCGGGATACGAAACGGAAACTCTCGGAGCATTCCGACGACCACGTCGATTATCTGCTGCCAGTTCACATCACCACTCCCTTCGAGGTCATCGATAACTAACTCGAGAACGTGGCCGACGGCGGCCCTGTCGGCGTCGGGATCGAGTGCACCAAGGGCGACAAGTTCGTCGATGATGGATTCGACATCCCGGTTGACAGCGGCCAGATAGAGGTTGATCACGCTCGCTTGCATCGCCGGCGTGAACCGACCGCTCATCCCGAAGTCGTAGAATACGATGCGGCCATCATCGTCGACAGCGAGATTTCCAGGATGGGGATCGCCGTGGTACACACCGTGATCGAGTCCCATCGTGAAGTAGGCATTCGCCACTCGTCGGGCGACGTTCTCCGGATCGTAGCCCTTCGCTTCGAGTTCCTCGAGGTCAGTAACCTTCGTTCCCTCGGCGTACTCCATGGTGAGGACACGTTCGGAGCAGACGTCACGAAATACGCGTGGGATCGTAACGGTCTCATTCTCGTCGGCAGCGAAATTTTCCCGAATCTCCTCCATCATCTGGGCCTCTCGCTCGAAGTCCAGTTCCTCCAGAATGATGCGCTCAAAGTCGTCCGCCATGTTCCGGAGTGAGAAACTGAACCGATCAGGTGCGAGAAACAGTGCAAGGGGAACGAGGCGACGAATAATGCGCAGATCGGTCTCGATGAGGTCCTTGATTCCGGGGCGTCTTACTTTCACGACCACCTGTTTTCCCTGATAGGTCGCCCGATAGACCTGTGCTAGCGATCCGCCGGCGATGGGTTCGGGATCGAAGTCGTCGTACGAGTGATACCCGACGTCTTCGGCGAGAGCCGGAATCATCTCTCGATACGGACCCGCCGGGATCGCATCTTGGAGCACTGCGAACTCCTCCGCGTACACTTGCGGAACGAGATCTGGGCGCGTCGAGAGAACTTGGCCGATCTTTACGAACGTCGGCCCAAGGTTGAGCATCGCCTCCCGTAGACGGCGGGCACGCTGCTCGTGCTGGTCCCGTGGCACAGTGCGTGACCCACCGACGATCAGAAACCGATGCCGATCACGGAGAAAGCGTAGGATGAACGGGGTGAACGTCCCAAGAATACGAATTAGACGGAGAAGAAATCGAACCATGGGCGTTGTCATAGAGTTCTTCCGACGGCCCTTAATACGTGCCCGTCGACCTACTTCGAAATACCCAATCGGCTTGGAGACGGATCTGTGAACAGAATGCCGAGGGATCCCGTCTGCGGTATGCAACTCAGAGTTGACGAAGCGGTAGCTTCAGTCCGGCACGACCAGGTGACGTACTATCTCTGTAGCGAAGAATGTCGACAGCGCTTCGAGAAACAGCCCGCAGTATACACCGAGTAGGGAGCCTACGCACAGTAGCAAATGGCCGACTGACGTTTATGGAAGGGCGAGGCGTACTGCCAGTATGCCAGTTGAGCCGGTCTGCGGTATGGAAGCCAGCGACTCAAGCGAAATCACCGCCGATTTCGAGGGGACGACGTTCTACTTCTGTTCGTCCGACTGTCGTGATTTCTTCGAAGAGCACCCGAAGCGATTCGTCGACGAGCCACGACCCCACCTCTGTGATGCGAGTGGCGTAATGGTACCGCGCTTGCACTACGGCCGCGCCGTCGGTGAGTTCAACCTGACGGTCGCCGACCCGGAATTGCTGAGCGTCGGTCTCGAGGACGACACCGACCTTCAGTTCGATCTCGAACGGGCGAATAAAGCTGCAGAACGATCCTGATTCCTTAGCGAACTTCGGATACTTCGCTACCGTTTTCGTCGACCGATTCTCGAACCGTCATTTCCAAATCCCGGTCCTCTCGAACCGTCTTGATGAGTGCTTCAAGCAGACTGTTATACGCATTCGGGCGCTCTATCATAGCGACGTGACCGGTACGCTGTAGCCTGCAGAAAACGCTCTCGGGAATCCGCCTCGCGGTTCCGCGTGCCACCTCGATGGGAACAATACCGTCGGCTGGTCCGTGGATGACGAGCGTTGGGGCATCGACTCGCTCAATATCGGGGCGACCGTCGTACCCCCAGAAGGCCTCGGTGACAGTCGTCCACGCTGAGCGACGGTGGGGAAGCGGGTTCGATTGCAGGAAGTCCTCAACCACGACCGATGGCGTCTCCTCGTGGAAGCCGACGCTGTAGGCTAACTGCCGGATGAGCGCGTCGTTCGCGGGTATCTTATAGAGTCGGAGTGCCAGAAATAGTCGCAAAAGCGGTTTCTCCCCCGCGGGGGTGAGATCATGATCGCCCCCTGCGTGTAACACGAGCCCGGCTGTGGGATGGCGCTTCGCGTACTCGATAGCGAGGGCGGTACCGTAACTGTGGCCGTGGATGATCGGATTCGTGATACCGAGTTCATCAAGGAGATTCAGGAGGTCAGCTACATGCCCGGAGAGGGACTGCTCCTGCCGCATGGTCGAGTTTCCGTTGCCGGCGAGCGCATACGTGACCAACTCGTGGGGCCCCTCGAACGCGTCTAGTTGTGGATACGGGTTCCAAAGCGACCCGAGACCACCGTGGACGAACACGATCGCCGGGTCCGGCCCGGGGAGGTGAAGCGTCTCCAGTTCAACTGATTCCGACACCGGAACGGGTGTCGGTTCAGGAAGCGTTTCGGAAACGTCGTCGAACCGGACGTATCCCGGTGGAAAAGATGGTGACGCCATACTGAGTTAGAGATACCCCCTGCGGTGGTGTCGAATAGACGGTCCATCTGAGAGCCTGCTCCGAGGATCGTCTCGGTGGACACTAACCATCCTTGACAGTTATCGGTTGAGGGCGATTGTCTGGATGACCGGGTTACCCGTCATCGTGGATCTCATGCCGATTCCAGAGCAGGGCGAACAACCCGCCCATGAGATATCCTGCAACTAACGCGATCATGAGGCCGGCACCAGCCAGAGAGAGGTCGAAATCGACCGTGTCCTCGTACTCAACGAAGTTGGTCCGGGCGACAGTGGCGACCGCTGTTTCAGAGACGCCCGAGACGACGAATCCGATCCATGCAGCGTGCGACGCTGCGAAGATGGCACCGAATATGAGTCCTGCCCGGTTGGCGGAGATTTCCTCGCTCATGGTTCCGCCTCTCCTATCGAGTCATGAGCTGGTCGCTCTTCAGGGGCGGTTTCATCAGCGAACAAACCCAGCATGTCTGTCATACTTGTAGCACCGGCTACGGTCGCCTATTTCACTACGATTGTGGTTTCGATACTGGCATGACAGAACACCTCTCGTTAGAATGTGAAACCGATCCGTGGCTGTAGTGACGATGACCCCAACCTGTCGAATCAAATTTCGGAGTTCTCTGGTAATCGAGCGTCCAGAGCGAACGCTCGGTCGTCCTTTAGAATTGTAAGCGTAATCGACTGAAACGAGGGGAACGACAACCAACATGAAAACGTAGGTGACCATATGGAACTGGCACTCTTCGGTGCGACAGGCGGGACCGGACGTGAACTGACGGCACAAGCGACCGAAGTGAATCACTCGATTCGCGCGCTCACTCGAAGCCCTGCAAAACTCCCACCGAACCAGGCAGTCACCGCCGTAGAGGGGGATGTACTCGATCCGGACGCGGTCGAAGCCACCGTAAACGGATCAGATGCGGTCATCTGTCTTCTCGGTCGAACGTCGGACAATCCCTCCGACGTGGTCTCTCGCGGGACCGCGAACATTATCGATGCAATGCAGGAACGGGGGATCGAACGCCTGGTCGTCCTGACATCGATGGGGTTAGGATCGAGCGTCCAGCAGGTTCCGTGGTACGTCCGCCTTGCGAACGTGACGGTGCTCTATGACCTGATGGCCGACAAAGCCAGACAGGAGGAACTCGTCGCTGGGAGCGGTCTCGACTGGACGATCGTCCGCCCCGGCGGTCTTACAGATGGACCCAAAACCGGGGAGTACGAACACGGCGTCGACATTGACGCCACGGCTGGTCCGATTTCACGCGCTGACGTTGCGGACTTCCTCCTTGAGATCCTTCAGACGGACTCCTATCTCCGTGACGTGCCAGTCGTAACGACGAACCAGAGCGTTGACGCCGAATTCCTCTGGGACCAAGTCACGGCTGTCGCGCAACGTCTACGAGGATGAGTGAATAACCGTCTCACTAATTCACGATTCCAAGATACTTTGCTGAATCGGGAATTCAGGGGTTCGGCGCATAGAGCGCGTACAAGATAGAAAGCATTCCCGCCGCCGCGACTAGTGCAGCCACGAGACCTGCCTGGAAGATTGACACCTGGAGCAGTTCGAATAGAACTCCTTCGAGGAGTCCACCGAGGCCAATTAGTGCGAACCCAAGGGCGACGTAGAGCATCAGCTGTGTTCCGTGGCGTTGGTAGCCGCGATAGGCTTGGTACGCGATAACCAGAGCCAACGCGGTCATGAACAACTTGGCGATGACGAATAATGTGTGTTTCATGAATCAGTCTCCCCGCATGTTTTCGAAGATGGATGTAATCCGGTCCGCGGGATCCGGCCGGACATCGATCTGGATGTCAAACCCCTCGTCTTGGAGGAGGACTTCGATACGTTCGAGACGTGCCTCATACTCCCGATAGTGCCGACCAGCGGGATCGACATGCGTGTACTCTTCGAGAAGTCCTTGCTCAACGAGTGTGTTGACGCGACGAGAGACGGTTGGGCGTGACATATCGCATTCCTCGCTGAGTTCTTTTGCAGAGAGTCGGTCCGTGTTCGTCGCCACGAGAATATCGCGAGCGTACTCGTCGTCGAGTGTGGCAAAGACGGCTGGTGGGCTCAACTCCTCAGTCACACTCGCATACTCGTCCTAGTGGGGTAAAATAGCCGCCCGGTTTTCTGACTCAGAACACTGGCTCACCGGTATATCGTCTCTCCCTGCCTACACTCACTCGGTGAAGTAACAATGTCTACGATTCCCTCTGGAGTCAACCAGCTAGAGAGCAAGGTCGGCGGTCTGACCATCGGTGGTCGTGTCCACAGCCTGAGCGCATGGTTCGTGCTCGCGCTACGGCTCATGATGGGCTACGCGTTTGCGTACTCGGGATTCACGAAGATCGTTGCCGCCGAGCCGTTCTCGGCGGGTGGCTATCTGGCGAACGTCGCGGCGACCAACGGCAACCCCCTCGCGGGTATGTTCGCGTGGATGGGGTCGACCCCGTGGTTCGTCGAGTTCGCGAACGTCGCTGTCCCGTGGGGCGAGCTGTTCATCGGTCTCGGACTGCTCGTCGGTGCCGTCGTCCGCCTCGCGGCGTTCTTCGGCGCGCTCATGATGCTCATGTTCTACTTCGGGAACTGGGACATCGCCCACGGCGTCATCAACGGTGACTTCGCGTACATGCTCGTGTTCCTCGCGGTTGCGGCGTTCGGTGCGGGCCGCATCCTCGGGCTCGATCAGTACATCGAACAGTACGAGATCGGCGGCGAGGCGCTCGTCGAGCGCTACCCCGTCCTCGAGTACATCCTCGGCTAACCACGCCGAACCATTTCAGGAGAAATACGCATGACAAACTCAATTCAACCACGCGGTACTCGATCCCTCGGACTGATCGTCGTCGGTGCGCTGACGGTCGCGGTTATCGGGGGTATGGCCCTGACGCACGCAGCCGTCCCGGACGCGGTGATGTGGGACTGGCACTACGGAATGTGGGACGACGGCCACATGACCGGCTGGGGACTATGGGGATGGGGGATGATGCTGTTCGGCCTCCTCTGGATGGCCCTCATCATCGGTCTTCCCATCTATCTCGTCTACTGGCTGGTGGCTCGATCTCAGACTGACGGACCCGCTGAGGATAGAGCCCTCGGGGCTCTCCGTGAGCAGTACGCCCGCGGTGAGATCGACGACGAAGAATTCGAACGCCGCCGTGGCCGCCTCACGGCGAATCGCTGACGTACGTCGCTCCCGAAGAGGAGAGATACTACCGACATCATCCGAGATGGAAATCACGCCCATCGCGGATTTTCAGATGATTCATAGACAATGGGGTAGCTGATCTGTACGAGAGAACCTACGCAGGCGCAGACTCACCAATCTCGATGTACTGACGTTCCCACTCACGGCGGGCTTCGATTTCACGGCGGCCGCGCCGCGTGAGCGTCTAGACGTTCGTCCGTCGGTCTTTCTCGCCTTTCTTGACGAGCGTATCGAGATTCGGGTAAAGTCGCCCGTGATGGATCTCCTTCTGGTAGTAGTCTTCGAGTTCCTGCTTGATGGCGAGGCCGTGAGAATCTTAGAGGCCGGCGATCACGTACAGGAGGTCGCGCTGGAAGCCGGTCAGGTCGTACATCGTCCTGCTCACTGATACGAAGCGCTATCGCATACGTCTGTTCCCCCTCAGAGGACAATACAACCCCACAGACACCGAATCAGATACCTGTATTTTATACAGAGGACGGGAGAAATGTCGCTACGTATGGCATACCTGATCGTCAAATCGGCCGTGAAAGAAGCGCTCAACGACCACAACGTCTCGGCGGATTTCTACGACGCCCTCGATGAGGAAGTTGCTGACCTGCTTGACGACGCCGCGAAGCGGGCTGAGGCCAACGACCGAAAGACCGTCCAGCCTCGCGACCTCTAACGCGGCCAGCGCCAATACCCGGGGCCCATTCTCGATAGTGCGACCAGTCTTTAAGAGCGGCGTGTGAACTATGTAGCGATATGGGTACGCTCACAGAGTCAGTTGACATCGAGAACGTCGTCGCGTCAACCGGTATCGGTCAGGAACTCGACCTCGAAACGCTTGCTGATGACCTCCGGGCGACCAAGTATGACCCTGAACACTTTCCTGGCCTCGTCTATCGGATGCAAGACCCCAAGGCCGCGGCCCTCATCTTCCGCTCGGGTAAGATTGTTTGCACCGGCGCGAAAAGCGTCGCCGATGTTACGGCTGCGCTCGAACAGGTCTTCGACAAACTTCGGGGTTTGGGTATTCAGGTAGATGACTCGCCAGAAATCGAGATTCAGAACATCGTCTCGAGTGCGGATCTCGGCCACACACTCAATCTGAACGCGATTGCGATCGGCCTTGGTCTCGAGCACATCGAGTACGAACCCGAACAGTTTCCCGGGCTCGTCTATCGTCTCGATGAGCCATCAGTCGTTGCGTTACTCTTTGGGAGCGGGAAGCTCGTCATTACAGGTGGGAAACGGATTGAGGATGCCGAACAAGCCCTCGAGGTGATCGAGGACCAGCTCACCGAGCTCGGCTTGCTCGAGTGAGCCTGAATCTGTTATCGATCGAGAACGGCAACTCGATAGTAGTTGGAGAAGATACTGCTTCACTTTTGCACTCATATCAGAGCTTGGTCATGGTTGGGTTGCTTCGTTTGAGCAGAGTGCCTCCGATAATGATGCCTGCCGGCAGCCAAAGAACGCCGGTCACGAGACCCGTCTTGACGAGCGGATAGCCGATTGCGTAGTACTGGATTCCGCCGAACAGGAGACCGGCACCGAGCGAACTTCCGGCCACTACCTTCGGGAGATGGTAGCCGACGACAACAATCACGCCCATCACGCCACCCGCGATGAGAGTCTGCCATGTCATCGACATCGTCAGCAATTGAATGATTGCCCAGGAGTAGGCGAACCCGCCACCAACGGTTCCGAGGGCGAGGAGGGCAAGATACGCGAGAAGTCGAGGAACGAGCGGTGGACCGTTTCGATGCGGAGCGCTGCTCGATCGCCGGCTTTGCTGCGGTGTCTCGAACAGGTCATGCCCATGGAGTTCGGCATGACAGGGTTCACAGAGTGTCGTCAAGTTCGAAAGACGATTTGAGCCGCCTGCCGAATGCGGGACGATATGGTGGGCGTGGAGGCGAACGCCATCGTCGCCGGCGTGAGGGCCGCTCTTGCGTCCACAATTCGTGCACGTCCAGTCATCGCGTTCGTAGACCGTCCGACGACGGGCGTCCCAATCCGGTGGATACTCACCCCCATACGCCGATGGGTCGTCCCATTGGGGATGGATGTCGTATCTGGCCGTGCCCATCAGTTTTACAATTGAGTGCTGCTGGATTATGAAATAGGTGGTGCCCGCAGGTACTCCGTTGGTGAGTGATGCTCTCGAGACTCATACAGAAATAACCGATTAACGGAATATTATTTTAACTGAATTGAGGTGCTGAGTCCTCTTCCTCAAGGAGCAACGCAGGGAGCGAAGTGACCGAATAGCGCAGTAGAGAGGGGGTACAGCACCGCACAGTTCTCGAACTGGATTGCCGCAGACGTTTAATGATATGGTTAACCAACACCGTAGATCGATGTGGCACCACTGTTGGTTAATACGGTCCTTGAGTGGTGAGTCTTCTGATCGGGATGGTAATCGAGTTCTATTCAGGATCTATCCCAGTAGCCAGAAAGTATTTACCTCACATACATTACCACGTCAACGTGTACCACAGTTTAATCGGTGCATACCTGAACCCGCACACATGATTACACGGTCAGTCACCATCGAAGACATCGATGAGCTGTACCTGATGTGGAACGACCACATCAACGCCTCGGCCCTCTATCGCCGCGCCCTCCGCGAAGAGATGGCGGTTCGGGATGTCGATCCCGACGAGCTTCGAGACCTTTTCGAACGGGCCCGCGAACAGGGCTACAGCAAAGACGAAATCGTCGCCGAGACCAATCGATACGCCGATCTCAAGACACTCGTCGACGACGCAGAGGAGTAACCCACTATGTCACAGGACACCACTCCCTCCGAAACGACTCCGAATCGCGCCGAAAGCCAGTCGACGGCGGCAAGTAGGCTCCCCAAGCAGGCGGCACTCGTCATCGTCTTCCTGAGCCTGTTCGCTGTGGAACCCGCCGCTGCACAGACGAACGCCGTCTGCAGTGCGGACAACCTCCCGGGTATGATCGAAGGCTTCTTCCAGCTCACCACGGCGCTGGGGATTGTCGGCCTCGCGGTCGTGTGGCAGGCCGATTCCCTTATCGAGATGTTCACGATCACGCCCGACCAGAAGAAGGGCCTCAAGCGCCACAAGCGCTCCGCGATGAAGTCTGCGGTCGTCCTTGTCGCCCTCGGGCCACTCTACACCGTCGCCGGATCGATGATGAACCTCCCGCTGGCGCGGTGCGTCGACCTCGCCCCCTGGTAGGCGACTACCGCCCCCGTCGCGAGCCCCCATGAAACAACGAGAGCTCTCCGTGCTAATGGCCGCCCTGTTCGTGACGAGTTTAGTCACGGGTCTCGTCACTGCAAGCCCGCCACGGCCAGGCACGGAGGGAAATGGGCTCACTGAGAATGAATCAGCGACGCTGTGGTCTCGCGACGCGGACAACTACATCAGCCAGGAGGAGTACCAGCAGCGATACGGCGAGAGCCGGACCGCGATGCACCAACTCGCAAACGGGACGGACATCACGTTCAAGCGCCCGCCGGAGACAGCTGCAACGTGGACGCGAAACGATTTCGCTGATCTCGAACCCGGTGGGTCGGATACGTCCGTGCATCCGCGCCACGCGTCGCTCGAAGACGGGGTGTTCATCGAGGACGCCCACGCCACGGTGTTCGCAGTGCAGCCGTCGACGCGAGGTCACTTGGAGTCGGGTGAAACCCCGCTCTATATCGCGCCGAACGGCACGTTGCGGGGATTCGTTGACTATCGCGTTCGCGTCCCGAACGGAAGCTCTTCGGGGAACACGACGATCGAGTGGTCGCTCACGAGCAACGAGGTCGAGGAGGTTCGATTGCAGAAGGACGGCGAAACCATCGTCGAGAGCGACGGCTCGCACACGCCGGCCCTCGACTACCAGATCGAGGACGACTGGAGTGCAAACCTCACGCTCGAAGCCGAGATCAGCGTCCGGTTGAAGAAGACCACGCGAATCGACCGGGGTGACGAGACCGATGTCGAGGTCACGTATCGTACCGAGTCGCTCAACGTCTCGGACTCGATTGCCGTCGAGATCTACGACCTCTCGGCGTACCCCTACTACGCCGAGTATCCCAATGGTGACGCTGGTGTGGCTATCTTCCAGTCCAGACCGTGGCAGGGGTACACGCTCACGGAGAATGGAAGCGCACGAGTGCGTGGCGTCTGGCGGTTCTACACCGCTCGGAACACCAACTGGGATACACTCGTCAGGTCGAACCGGACCGACAGCGCCACCGTCGAGTCTGACGCGATTCCTGTGTACGTCCACGCGTACCCTTCGCGGATCGGCCCGAGGGCTGAACCAGTTCGCGATGGCCCAGAGATCATCGACATCTGGGGCACTGACCGACCGTCTCCGGTCGGCACGGTCGGCGAGAACATCAACATCGACATCGTCAACCAGTCGTACACGACGACGTACGGCGTCGCTGTTCGCGCCGAGAGCGTCGACCGCGACGCGCTCCAGGTAGCGGGGATCGTACGGGGCGTGAACGCCTCGATTGTGGCACCTGACGCTGGCTCTGAGCGGCAGCTCCGGCGCAGTAATCTGACTGTTGAGGTGCTCCAGCAGAACGAAAGTCAGGCCACACTCCGCATCGAACTCCGGGACAACGAGACCGGCGCACCAATCGTACTCAGCGATCCCGACCGACGATATCCAATCGGTGGGAACACTCGCAACGGGTACATCACCGTCGCGGAGCAACGCGTCGAGACCAACGCCTCCGGGGTGGCGATCGTGACGATCGACGAGCCGGGTATCTACACGGCTCGGTACCATCCGGGTTCGTGGCTCGGGCACGACCCCGCGTATGTGAGTGCGACGGCAACAGCTCGGTGGCATCCGCTCGGCACCATCGACGGTTGGTTCGCGTTCATTTTCGAGGTTGGCTGGCAGCTCATCCCGTTTCTTGTGATGTTCTACGCTGGCAAGCGGCTCCTCCGAATGCTCGGTCCAGAAGACATCTTCCAACGGAACCCATAGTCCATGACTAGAAACCACCCACACATCAGTCGGCGAACCGCCCTCCGAACAGTCGCAGGTGCTGCCCTCATAAGCGTCGCTGGCTGTCTGAACGACAATGGCGGTTCTGGGACGCCTGGTGACGGAACGACCTCTCCAGATGGCAAAGGCCCACTCACGCGTATTACTGTTGAGGGGACAACACTCGTCGTCGAACTCTCCGAAGAGGCCGACGTCGACCAAGTCAACCTCATCCAGCCGAACGGCGAGTTATTCGGAAAGCGTGACGTAGCCGCAGGTGCTCAGCAGGTCTCATTCGAGATTGGCACCGCGTATGCGCCTGGTGAGTACCGCGTACTCGCGTTGAAAGGCGAGGAGACAGTAGTTGAGACCACGACTGAACTCCGTCCAGAGATTCAGATACAGGATGTCGGACTCTATCGGAATAATCCAGATAAGCCGTGGGACGAAGTCTATGGTGAGTCCGAGACAGACCGGATCAAGAATGGCGAGGCATTCGTCACGGTTGAGAACACAGGGAGTGGTCCGGAAGCGATAACTGAATTAATCTTCTCCGGGGACGTTCCCAATCCAATTGAGAACCCCAGAGGCAGTGGAATGCACGAAACCGACCGGGTAGTAGTCTCCCCTGGCGAGACGGCCGACCTGTTCAGTAATTCGTTCCCGTTCGGTTCTGAGAGTGAGGACGGAATGGGGTGTTCCCCAGATGGTAATAGCGGGCAGTTCACGGTTATCGTCGAGACTCAAGTCAGTGGCAATCGGGTCACGAGTACCTACGATGTCCAATATTCCGGGTCTGACGAGATGACTGACTGTGAGGTCACGATCACGGAGACATAGCGATGGTCGATCTCATTGACGTCGTTCTTGAGGGTATCAAAGGCGTCGTTGATTGGTTCATCGGGCTGTTCATGGACGGTCTCAGGTCGGGGTATGAAACTCTGACTGAGGGAATGTTCGGAACCCCGACCCCAGAGACGAACGGAGCATTTGTCTTCGGTGAACCAACCAACGCACCCTGGCCAGCGATTCACGATGCTCTCATCGGCGGCGAAATCATGCTAGTTGCCCTCTTGCTCCTCGTGATGAGCGTTCAGGGCCGTCACACGGTTCGGATCTTCAATATTGGAAGTACCTACGAAGCCCGAAAAACGAAGAAGACGGCCTGGGTCGGTGCTTTTCTAATCATTACGTGGTATTGGGTTGGAACTCTCGCACTCTACCTCGTCGACGGGTTCACCATTGCACTAATGCCGGAGCTTTCCTCCGTAGCCTCGGCAATGCTTCAGTTCTTGGGCGCAGCCATCACAAACCCCGGACTGGGGCTATTGTTCGCCGTGATTGGTGGAATCTCGATGTGGGCGCTGGAGGCGCTGTTCTACATCCGGATGATTCTGCTCTATGTCTACCTGTACGGAATGCCGATTGCATTTGCACTGGCCTACGGAAATATTCCGGTCGTATCCGATATCGCGATGGGGTTCTGCAAACGGTTTGTCCCGTTGGCTGTCCTCCCGCTTCCCGCAGCGATGGTCCTCAAGGGGTACGACTTGATCTACTCCGGTGGGACGCTCACACCGGGAACAGCGTTCCTCAAATATCTCGTCGCGGCGTCCCTCCCACTGGTCGCCCTCTACATCACGTGGAAGACGTTCAAATACGCGACTCCGCTGACGGCCAAAGTCGTCGGCGGTGCGACGAAAGGCGCAGCACTCGTCGGCGGTGTCGCCGCCGGTGGGTACCTTGCTGGCTCCGGCGTCGCGACGACCGCCGCTCGGTGGGGGCCGAAAGCCGCCGCTGGCCACGCCGTCGCGCAAAAAGCGGCTGCCCGCGGTGGACATGGAGGAGACGATGGCGGGACGCCGTCGTACCGTCGAACAGAGAATGACCCAGGTGGAGCGACAGCGGAATCGGCGAGTGACGACAGCGGGATGGAGTTTGACCGAGGGATTCACTAACTATGTCAGCAGATCAAGACGCGGCCGCACGGCGCATCATGGATCAGTTCGGCGAGGAGAGTCGCATCCCGTATCTCAATATCGAGGAAGGGGACGTCGGTATGCTCATCGCCTTCCCCATTATTGGGCTGTTTATCGCGGGGCTCACCGGGATCGAATCACTGGCCCTCCCGTTCGTTGCTGGCGGGCTTGGCTTTGGCGTTGCCGTCATCTACGTCTCACCAACCCACCTGAACGCCTGGACGTGGACCAAAGACGTCTATCGGTACCTCAAACGGCCTCAGGTCACGTTCAGTGCGCCCGCCGACGCCGACACGAGTACCAACGAGTCAGAGCGCAACGAGGGCGGACTCGCGAACTACACGCCATTCAAGCCCGACGAGCGAACGCAAGACCTCACGAACATCAAGCGAGCGTGGCCGGGCGCTGGTGCCATCCAGCGTGAAGACGGCTCGATGGAGGCGTTCATCGAGATCGATCCGGCCAACATGGACTTCGCGATGTCCGACGACTGGGCGCAGCTCCAGGACGCTGGCGAGGAGTTCGCCAACAAAGAGCTGGACTCGAAGCTCAAACTCCACGCCACAACCCGTTCATTTCCGGTGGAGCAGATCACCGAGACCATCGAGGAGCGCCTCACTGACGAAGACGTCACGGAGAACCCGATCTTCCGGGAACTCCTCGAAGAATATCGGGAAACACGGCCGAAGGAGATGCGTGACCGGGGCATTCAGCAGGTCCGGTACTACATCGGCGTTGAGGTCAGCCCGATAGAAGTATACGACCGCTTCCGCGACGAGGGCACCCCCGCCGAGAAGCTGACCCAGTTCCCCGTCATCGGGTTCCTGTTCAACCCGTTCGTCACCCGCCGCGAGGACCTCACCGACGTCGAAAGACGTGCGCAGATGTTCGAGAAGCTCGACAGTCGCGTGAACGACGTGCGATCCGAGTTCATCCAGCAAGCGTCGGGGTGGTCCGCACGCCGCCTCAGCACGGTCGAGCTGTTCGTCCTGAATATGGACTTCTGGAACGGCCGCGAACACGACTACGACGAGGCGGAGCGTGTGGTTCGCAACCAATCGATCATCAGCCACTCGCGCCGGGAGGATCCACACGATGCGTAACATGATCCTCCAGACCGGTGGTGGCGCGCTTGGCTCCGTCGCCGGGTGGCTCCAGAACCTGACACCAGCAGAGAGTGCAGTACTAGCCCTTGCAGTGGGTCTCGGCCTTGGCGTCGGCAGTAAGTACCTCTGGGACCGCTTCACTGCGGATGATGAACCAGACATGGACTTCACCGATGTCCTCGACGAGGAGACACTCGAAGAAGGCGAGGCCGAACGCAAGCTCCTCGACGACATCTCCGAGTCGCACAAGACCGTCACCGCGCCCGGAGCTGTCGAGTGGGAAACGCGAGCCGCACGGGTCGGCGAGCAGTGGACGACGACACTTTACATCGCTAACTATGCCGACTATCCCAACGACGGGTATCTGAGCGACCTCTTCGAGATGACCGACGTGCAGTTCGACCTGACGGCCCACATCACGCCGAAGAACCAGGAGCGGGCCCGGAACGAACTGCAAGACATCGCTGACGACCTCCAGGTCGATGCTGACCTCGAACAGAGTATCCGGAGCGCGTATCTCCAAGAGCGCGCCAACGAGGCCGCAGCGACGTACAAGGCCGTCGAGAACGGCGCGAACGTCTTCGACCAAGGGATGTTCATCACCGTGCGGGCCGACGAGAAAGACGAGCTCAGAGATGCCGTCCAGACGGTCAAGAGCGCGCTCCGCGACGACCCGGCGAACCTCACACCGAAGACCGCAATCTGTCGGCAGGATCTCGCCCTCCAGTCCGCCGCACCCATCGGTGACAACGAGTTCGGCCGGACGTCGATAGCCCTCGGCGGCGCCGTCGGCGCCTTGCTGTCCTCGCCGCACAACGCGACGATTCTCGAGGAAGGCGGGGTAGAGTTCGGGATTCACAAGGACAACCAGAGCCCCGTGGTCATCGACCCGTTCGCCCGGGACAACGGGTACGCGATGTTCACCGTGGGCGATACCGGCTCGGGGAAGTCGTTCAGTTCGAAGCAGAACTTTATCCGCTCCATCGAGCAGAGCAAGGACCGTATCGGCATCATCCTCGAGCCGTTGAACAACTGGGCGGGGGTCTCAGAGGCGCTCGACGCCAAGCGAATCACCGTCGGCGGGACGCTCGGGCTGAACCCCTTGGAGATCCGCGAGACGCCCGAACACGTCCAGCGGGCGATGGGCGAGGACGCGAGCCCGTTCAACGAGAAGCTCGACGACGCGATGAGTTTCCTCACGAACTTCTTCGCGCTCCGCGGCATCTCGTTGGGCGACCGACGGACGACGCTCGAACTCGGGCTCAAGCGTGCCTACAAGCGTCAGGGCATCACCGACGACATCTCGACGCACGACAATCCGAGTCCGACCATCCGTGATATGATGGACGTGTTCGAGGATATGGTCGACGACCCCGAGGAGTTCGTCGTCCGGTCCGACGAAGAGGCAGGGAAGATCAAGGAGGATGCGACGTGGCTCCTCGACCAGCTCCGCCCCTTCGAGGACGACGGTCGCCACGCCAACCTCGGCCAGGAATCCGACTTCGACATCCGGGACGAGAAGGTCATCTATCTCGACCTCGCCCAGCAGGAGGGGAGCGTCGACAGCAGTACGGCGCTAACCATGCAGCTGCTCATCTCGCTTGTCTACGAGCGAGCGAAGGTCTCGGAGAAGGAAGTCGTGTTCTACATCGACGAGGCGCGCTACATCATGCAGGACGCCGCGAGCCTAGCGTTCCTCGAGACGGTGTTCCGCCACCACCGTCACCACGACCTCTCGATCAGGCTGGTCACGCAGACCGTCGACGAGTTCTTTGAGCACGCCGAATCCGAGGCGATCCTGGATCAGTGTGCGGTCAAGCAGTTCCACCGCCTCGACGGGATGGACGAGGAGTGGGCCGACGAGTTCGGATTGAACTACGCGCAGATGCGGTTCGTCCAGGACGCCGTGCCGGGCAACGAGGACGCCGGCTTCTCCGAGGCGCTAGTGGGCGTCGACGGCGAGTGGCGTGGGATCCAGGTCAAAGCGATGCCCAAGGAGAAGCAGGTCATCGACTTCGAGCCAACCGAGCAACGGCGAGACTCACTCCCTGGGACTGGTGAGAATGCTGTGGACGCGGAGGTGCAGGCGTTCCAAGACGATATTGAAAGCCGAGCGACCGACAACGGACAACACACACCTGAGCGGACGCCAACAGAGACTGATGGCGGTGAAACGGGAGGTGACGACGATGCGTGAGTACCTTCGCGTGACGCCAACCTCCGAACGGCTGAATCCGGAGCGTCTACCGCAGGCACTGGAAAGTCTTCACAAACTGACCTCAACGGACTCGGCGGGGCTAGCTGACAAACTCAATCCGCTACATAGCGACACACCGCTACGCTTCGAATTCCTCGCGCTGAGCGAGGGGGCGGATGACCCCGTCGAATTCTACTACGGTGCCGACGACCATCTGGATACCCTTGAGAAACGGCTCCGGTCGGTCTATCCCGAGACGTTCGACATCGAGCGTACCGAGGTCGACATCGCATCCCGACTCGTACAGCCTGTCGAATTCGACCGCGAGACATTCGTCGAGCACTATGAGGCGGGCGACCTCCAGTACGAATTCGACCCTGACGAGCAATACGAACGTGGCACTGACGACAACAAACAATCGGGGCCAGGGGACGCCGAATCAGTCGCGGATGGAGGAACGGTCGGTGACCAGTCTGCCGACCACATCATCGAGATCGGCGATACTGCCCTCGAACTCGCCCCACCAGATGCGATTCCCGAGGATGAGCCACTCACGACGCTTGCCAAACCAACGGTAACATCGGAGGGGACGATACTCGCGCGGCCAGCGACCGAATCCGTCTCCCCACTCGGCGTGCGGTGGCAAGGGTCGGCAACTCGGAAGCAAGACTGGATGACCTCACTCTCGCCATTTACTGCCGACGACGAAGCAGAACTCCCAGCCGTCGATCAACCAGGGGGTGCGCTCGCGTCGCTCGTCGATCACCTAATGGAGGCGACAGCACCAGTAGCGTTCCAGGTCGTCTTCCAGCGACGCGAGAGCTGGCAGTCCGATGCCGACCTTCGCAAGGAGGACGTCATCGACGGACGGGACACACTCGCACAGGAGATTATTGGCTCCCTCTTCGAACTCGACGATCAGTCGGAGAGCCGGGACAGAAACCAGCTGAGCGACGCGGTTGCAAAACGTGTCGCAGCAATCGAGGCGAAAAATCCGAAGCGCTCGTTCACCGCGAACATCCGAGCAATCGGGATTCCATCCGGTGGTGACGGTCGCGATGATCTCGATGAGCGAATGCAATCACTGGTCCCAGTATTCGACCCGCTTGACGGGCCGTACTACCAAGTTGCGGCCGAACGAATACGTGACAGCGGCTTGCGGGCAGCCACAAAAGAACGGAACGCACGAGCGGCGCTGCAGCGGCTCTTGGATCGTGAGATCACGACCGGTCGTCGGACGACCCGACCGGAGTTCGTCCTGAGTGGTCGAGAACTCGCGCACTTCGTACTCGTCCCCTCCTCGGAGCAGCTTACTGTCGAGGGGGCACGTGGGACGCGTGCGGAACAGCAGAGTCGGAATCCGTTGCCCCGTCCGCACCAGGACCTTATGGGTGAGTTCCGAGACGGGATGGCAATCGGGTATGCCCTCGACGACACCGGCGAGGCCGAAGACGTGCCGACACACATTCCATCCGGACTGTTGCCCACACATTACGGCCGGTTCGGAACAACCGGCTCTGGGAAATCGAAAGCCCTCATCAACGATATGCTGTCGCTGTACGACAACACCGAGGGTCCGACGATCCTCATCATCCCGAAGAACGACGATATGGCCCAGAATTATATGCGGGCTCACGCACGTCGGTTCGGAATGACCGACCTCGAAGAAAACGTCGTCCACTTCCCAATCCCGGACGTGCTCCCCGGGTTCTCGTTTTTCGATCTCGAACCGTCGATGGAGAGCGGACGGCGCCGCGAAGATGCCGTCCAACGGAAGGCCGACCACTACGAAGAGATTTTGAAGCTCGTGATGGGAACCGACCGCTACGAGCGGGCGACTGTGGCCCCGACTCTCATCAAGACGCTCATCAAGGCACTGTTCGACGAGGAATACGGGCGTGAAAACGGGCTGTACCGAGCGTCGACAGACTACTTCGCCCACCGACAGCTCGAACACGTCGTCGACCAGCTCTGGGAGGCCGGGCCACCGAACGAGAACATCGGCGACGCCCCACGGTCGAGCGACGAGGAAGTCACGCGGACGATTCGACGGCAGCTCCAGTTAGATCCAAACACCTTCGCGAACGTGATGGGTGGTGTCGGAAACCGCCTTGCGTACATTTCACAGGATACACACCTACGACAGATCTTCAACAATACCGAGAACCAGTTCGACTTTCGGGATGTCCTCGACGAGGATACAGTCATCCTCTTCGACCTCGGAGACCTCCGCGACGACGCTGCCCGGATCATGACCGGTGTGATCCTGACCAATCTCGATGCAGCTCTCAAGGACCGCAAACAGGCACTCTCCCAGCACTCGGACGACTACGTCGTGAACTTGCTCGTCGACGAGGCAGCATCGGTTGTGGTCTCCGACATCATGAACGATCTCCTCGAGAAAGGCCGGGGATTCCGGCTCTCTGTTGGCCTGTCGATGCAGTTCCCCGAACAGATGGAGGCTGAAGGTGGGCGGAAGATCTACCTGAACGCCCTGAACAACATCGGCAGTTCACTCATCGGGAAAATCAACGTCGACCGGGAACTGGCGCGAGCGATGGCCCACGAAGAGATGGACCCCGCGGATTTCGCCAATCGGATTCGTTCGTTGCCACGAGGGGAGTGGATCGCCAGTCTGCCAAGCCCGACGTTCGGTGAAACGGGGCCGTATCCGTTCAGTCTCGAACCACTCCCGATTCCACCGGGCCACCCCGAGAGTGAATCGCCTCTCACAGCGCGTGAAGAGGAGCAGTTCACTGAGACGCTCTCCTCAATGCACGAGAACATCAGCGACGAACACGGTGTGCCAGCTGAGCCAGACACCTCAACAACGAGCACACCTGCCGACGGACACGAAGTGCTCGATATCGCGAGCGACGACCTGGACGTCGCGATTGCGAACGTGGTTCGGAGTCTCCAGCTTCGAGAGGGCTGCCGTGAAGAGAACGGCTGGGTGGCTGTCGAAGCAGTTGACGACGAACTCAGACGACTCTTTGACGACGTCGAAGCCGAGCCGCCATCGTATGATGCACTCGCGGACATCCGAGAACGATCACGATACCTCGATACGACCGTCGATATCGACGCTGACGAGCTCCGCATCCGGCTCACTGACGCCGGAGAAGAGGTCGCGACACCCGATACTGGTAGCGTGCAGGCCGCAGGTGGAAGTGCTCACGACGCAGCACTCCGCCAGATCGAAGAAGAGCTTACCGCACTCGGCTTCACTGTCTCGATCCTCGCACAGGATGGCAGCGAGAAACCTGACGCGAGGGCGAGCCACCCCGACGTTGACGACCAATTCGCCATCGAAGTCGAAACGACGACACCCGAGAATCCCGCAAAGGTACTCACGAATCTCCGGAAAGCCCAAGCAGCGGGGGATATCCCGCTGTTTGTCGTTCGACCTGGACACGACGAAACTGAGTGGGCCGAGCGTGTCGACGGCATTCTCACACCACCCGTTCGCACCCTCCAGAACAGTGAGACGCGGTTCTACACGACCGACTCGAATCTCACGTTCAACGGCGGAGCGACCGAAGAAGGCGGGGTGACGGCCGTGCGACCGGCGAACGGCGACGAGAATGGGACCCAGAATATCTGGCAGCGTGATGGCGACGAGATCGTCCTTCGTGATACCAGCGGGACGGAACACATCCGTCTCCCATCGCTTGGAAAACTCTCGAAAGATCGTGTTCCAGCCATCTACAGCTACGACCACGCTGCCGACGAGTACGTCGTTTATGAGCATGGTGAGCAACACATCTACGAGACGAAACCGGCGTTCGAGGACGACTGGGTGCGTGTCAAGAAGCCATTCGTCCCCGAAGCCGAACTCCCTGTACCAGATTACACACGTTCGACGTACGGCATCGTTATCCTTCACGATGAGGCGAAATCGGTCGTGTATGAAGACGGTGAGAAGCGGCCACTCTCGGCAATCACTGACGGGGCACTCCGTCCCGCATCGCCCGAATCAGCGGCCGCTGACGAACCACCCAGTCAGACCGACCAGGCAGATGAGACAGTCGAAAAAGAGCAGAAGGACCCATCGCCGCCGTCGTTCGAATCGTTCGTCGATGAATATCTCGTCGAAGACGAGGATGAAGCCGTGCCGAAAGATGACGTATTCGATCTCTACACCGACTGGGCAGAGGCACACGACATCGACGATCCGCTGAATAAGAGCTGGTTCACACGGAAGCTCAACACCCACATCGAGGTAGACTCCACGAAGAAGCGAATCGACGGGGAACCCGTCCCGCATTACACTGGTGTCCGCATCCGGTCTGAAGAAGACTTTCAGCCATGAAATGGACGTACACGATCCAATTCCCGATATCATCGGGACTTCTTGAAACCTGTTCCACCCAAGCTGAATCATGACCTCATCCAATCAAACTCGAAGGTCGCAAATCACTCGACGGCGGTATGTTCCACCCAAATCCTCAATGGGTGGAACACCAACGAACTTGGCGGAATGGGTGGAACACGCTCACGTCCAGCGGTTTGCAACCAGCCATAGTGAGTGTTCCACCCAACAACCAACTAGAATAGAACGGGGGGTCCCCGTTGGGACCAAGGGATTGGATCGCGACGTACAGCAGAGAGCGTTCTGTGCTGGCTCAGAGCCAGTGAGAGCCATGCGAGGTGCTACGTGAGGATGAGTGAGCCTATGATCGACGAGCCGGAGGCGATTCCGGAGACGTTACGCGAACGCGACCAGTGGGTGTGCTGGCGCGAGGAGGAGCGAGACGGCAAACCGACGAAGATTCCGGTGACGCCAGGGGCTGGGGGGTTCGCGTCAGCAACAGAGTCGGAGACCTGGGCGAGTTTCGAGGCAGCACTCGACTACAGCGAGACAGAGCACGCCGATGGTATTGGGTTCGTGTTTACTGACGACGACTCCATCGTCGGCATCGATCTGGACGACTGCCGCGATCCCGAGACAGACGACGTCGACGACGCGGCGCTGGACATCATTGAGCGATTCGACTCCTACACCGAGGTGTCACCGTCCGGTACCGGCTATCACGTCCTGATCACTGGCGCACTCCCCGAGGGGCGGAACCGGCGCGGGAGCGTCGAATTGTACGACACGGCACGCTTTTTCACCGTCACTGGCGACCACGTCGAGTGGACACCAACGCGCGTTGCACGCCGGCAGGACGCGCTCACAGCGATTCACCGCGAGTACGTCCAGGACACAGAGCGTGACACAGCCTCCGAGTCCGAACAGCGTGATGGCACTGACGCCCGGTCACCGACGACCGACGCAGCCGACGTCGACGTCGACCTCGAAGACGAGGACCTCCTCGAAAAAGCGCGAAACGCATCGAACGGCGAGAAGTTCGAGCGGCTCTGGAACGGGAATACGGTCGGCTACGACAGTCAGTCCGAGGCCGACATGGCGCTGTGCTGTTTGCTGGCGTTCTGGACCGGTGGTGACCGGACCCAAATGGAGCAGCTGTTCCGCCAGTCGGGATTGATGCGGGAGAAGTGGGACGAGGTCCACTACGCTGACGGGTCGACGTACGGCGAGAAGACCATCGAGCGAGCGATTGCGACCACGTCGGAGTTCTACGACCCGGACGCCGGCGGCGATACCGAAGATTCTCACGGCCAACCTGACGGGGTCACTGCTGGTAGTACGCCAGACGACGCAGACCGGAGTCGTGCGTATCTGGCGGAGAAAAACCGCTTGTTGAGCGAGCGCGTCGACGAACTCGAGGCAACACTCGAACAGAAGACTGAGCGGATCGAGACCCTCGAAACAGAGATCGAGCGCCTCACCGACGACCGCGAAGCCCGTGAGCAGGAGACTGCGCAATCCCACGAGGAAGACTCCGGTACGGGGAACGAGACCGGTGATGACTCAGAGCCAGCCTCGCTGTTGCATCGATTCTTCGGTGGCCAATCTTAGTAGTGGCGCCGCTTCACCGCCATCCGAAAACCTCTCTCGAGCGTTCTGATTCTGCGAGCCGAGAAGATTAACCAACAGACTCGCTATATCGCGCTATTTGTTGGTTAACTACGCTCAATCTCGCCGCAAAATGGGGGCTATCGCAGGATACTGTTGTTCGGGAAACTATTCCTCGAAGTAAGAACTATATCCTTAGACCTGCAATTCTGAGTATGTCCGAGACAGACGCCGCCGATGGGCCACCTCCCTTTGAGGATGCGTTCGCCAGCGACGACGTCGAACAACGCATCTACGGCACCATCCTGCAGACCCGCGAGCCGACGACGGCAAGCGCGATCGCCGACAGCGCCGACTGTGACCCCAAGACCGCCCGGAAGTATCTGGGCTGGTTCGACGACCTCGGCATCGTCACCCGACACGATGGCCATCCAGCCACCTACGAGCGTAATGACGCGTACTTCGAGTGGCGACGCATCAACCAGCTCGCAGCCGACCATTCTGTCGAGGAACTCCAGGATCGCGTTCGTGAGCTGACAACGCGCATCACCGAGTATGAGGAGGCGTACGACGCCGCGTCACCGGCTGCCGTCGACGCCGTTACCGCCGCGGAAGCCAGCGACGAACGGACCATCGACGACGTGTACAGCGACCTCGGCGACTGGGCGACCGCCCGCGAAGAGCGAGACTGCTACGAACGGGCGCGCCAGCAACGCACGGGTAGCGAACGCGAACAGGCATCCGGGTAGCCCGCTCGATGGTGCCACCGACAGGCGATGGTGGGAGCCCGGCCCCCATCGATCGCCCAATCCTCGAGTTCCTTCAGACACGGCTCCAAGCGACGAGGCAGGTCTCCGAAGCGGTCATCACGGATGCAAGCGGCCATCTCGGGCTTCAGGTCGTCTTTGCCTCATCGTACTACCCAGCACCCGTCGACGACGCAACCCTGACTGTCCGCTGGTACACGAACGACGACTTCACAATCCACTATCGAGAGGTCCATTCGGAGCACACCTGGGAATGCCGATGGGATCAGCATCCGAACCCCCACAATACGCGCGACCACGTCCATCCCCCGCCCACCGCCCCGACACCCGGTGATGATGACTCCTGGCCGACCGATCATCGTGATGTCCTGCAACTGGTCCTCGACGAGGTCGAAGACCGGATTGCAGTACTGTGGGACGAATAGACGACTCCCCCGCAGTGGCGTTTATCGCGCCGACCAAGGGTGACGGCGCTCAGCCCGATAGGCACCACCACGAGAGCCGTCGTGGTGTCCAGTCTGGTGTCAGCTGAGTGCAGTCACAGGTGAATCCATGTCTACGTTCAGTAACTCCGAGACAGCGAGTGCATCGCCGTCAGAAAACCACACGAGGCCACCCCGAGAGACCGAGGACACAGATTCGCAGCCGTCGTGGCCAGACGATGCCAGCAGCGAGGATGGAACGCCAACGCTCAGGCTGAACCACTGTCCGGAATGCGGGGCTCGTCGCTTCGTCTCGAAACTCCTCGTGTACGAGGTCACAGGCTACGACGAGGGCGGCGAGCAAGAATTCCGCCGCCAGCACGTCCGGGCAGAGTTCGAATACACCTGCAGCGATTGCCAGACGACACTCCGGACGCTTCCCGCAGATCGCCGCGATTACTACGATGAAGTCGCAGTCCTCGAAACGGAACGACGGGCAGCCCTCCGTGATCAACTCCGCCAGCTGGGGAGGCGGGTTTGGCAGCGCCTTGCAGCGCGGACGACGTGGCTGGCACTCGGGCTCGTGACACTCGTGACCGGGCTCGTGATCGCACTCTAACAGACCGACAGGGACCGACAGCAAGGGGTGGCTCACAGTAGGTGTTGGAGTAGCGTCATGCTCCCTTCCAACCAGGAACGAGGCTAGCTGAAGGCAGATCGCTGACGTAGGACATCGTGCCCGCACCGCAGGTGTGTCTATCGGCGCCAGGAGGCGTGAGGCGCGCTCGAAGCGCGTGCAGAAGCGTGAGTTCCTATGCCTGGTCAAGATATCATCGACGACACGACAGACGACTACGAACGACTCGAAAACGAACTCGTTGCACAGGATCGGGATGCGTCCCGAGTCGCGACGGCGGACATCGATGAGGCGACTGCCCGCCGTCTCGTTGGCGACCTTGTCGAGGACGATGTGGTGACGCCGATCCCTGACCAACGCATTCTCGTCCACGAGCCCAGTAGCAAGCCCTTCGAGTCGATCACCCAGCTCGCTGTGTTCCATCGTGGCTGGCAGGCCGCCACCGACGCCGACCCGGAGGACAACTGATGCAACAGACGCTTTCTGGGTGTGCGTTCTGCGATTCACCGCCCGGTGCAGAGATGGGCGAGGCGCATACGTGGGGGAAAGACGAACGGGTGACGCACCCAATCTGTGTCGACTGCGCCACCCAGACGCGGTCGGATCCCGACGAGCGCGACCACCACGCCTGCGACGGGTGCGGACTGGTCGTCGACGCCCTCGCGGCACTTACCCGGTTCCGCGTCGAACTCGGCCATCTCGAGGGGCCGCTCCAACTGTGTGCTCGCTGTAGCCCTGGTGGGCTCGCGACGTACTGGACGCGTGACCTCGAGGAGCATCTCGTGGACGGGTGACGCTTGGCCGAGTGAGGCTCACATCGTACACACGAAAACGGCTAAGTGCGTTGGCTCACAATGTACACATCATGAGCACCGATAAGAAGCGCGTGCAGTTTCGGGCCCCCGATCGCCTCATCGACCGGGCCGACGCACTGGCCGCAGTCCTCGGGGAAGACCGAACAGACGTCCTCGTGACCGCGCTTCGGGAGTACCTCCAAGAAGCTACTCACGACGACGCACTCACCCAGGAGATCGCTGCCGCCTATTACGACGATGAGATCACCTTCGAGCAACTCAAAGCGCTCGTCGGCGCCGAGGAGGCGGCAAACCTCCGAGTGTTGAAACAGCAGTTGGACGAGGACTTCATCGACGAGGTCGCCGACGCTTAGATGTCGCGGCTTATCGCAGACGCCTCCGCCCTCGTGAGTCTCGGCATCGTTACTGACGACGATCCCGATCCACTCGCACTTTGTCTCTCCCGGTACGAGGTCGTCGTCCCAACGGCGGTCATCGATGAACTCCGAGAGATCGCCTCCTACGATGACGTCCATGGACACGCCGCGTCCGCCGTCCTCGACCAAACGGAGTCATTCACGACACAATCGGTGGACCTCGATGCCGAGTTCCCCCTCGATGACGGTGAAAACGCGGCGGTCACGCTCGCGAACGATCTCGATGCTGCGCTCTTCCTCTGTGACGAGTTCAACCAACTTGGCTTGATCCACGCCTCCCTCGCTGATACCAGGCTCGTCACAACACCGACACTGCTCTCGGTTCTCGTTCGAACTGAACACCTATCAGCTGCTGATGCGCGGCTGCTCCTCGATGCGATCAGTGACGCCCGTAGCTGGGGCGCGAACAGTTACGTGCAGCGAGCTCGCTCGTTGCTCGAGGAGCCCTGACACCATGGAGGATCCTTCGAAGTGATTTGGAATGTCCGATAACGACGCTCTCTACGACGTTCGTGAACGAACGAAGAACCCCGAGCACGCATCAGTTGACGACGTGGTCGAACTCATCCTCGAGCGCGCACAGCATCCCCGGACGGAGCACCGGGATGCACATCTCGACGAGATGATGGCGACTGTCGTCGACAGGTACGGGACCGGCCCCGTCCGAACTGTTATCCAACGTATCCTCGTCGACCACCACCCCTTTCGGACTGCCACGCATGACCTCGAGATGCGTAACGTCGACGGTGTTCGTATCGGGACAGCAGCCGGCCAGTTCCTTACAGAATTGAACGCGCAGCACGACGATTGAAATACAGTTTCTGAAAGCCCTCGGCCGCTCGGCATCCCGCGACCACCGCTGCGCTCCTCGTGCCTGTGGTGCTTGCGGGGTCGGGGGACGACCGAGACGGCCTCGCCCTTTCTGAGTCCGCCAGGACGGTAGATGCCTCACCGAGCGACGTAGCCGGCTGAACAGGTGTGTACGTAGCGGCCCGCCCCGCTCGCCGCTGCCGCCCTCCGCGTCGCTCGCGACCGACCATTCCGGGCGTGCGGGCGCTCTCCGCACCGCCCGCGCCCGTTCCGGGCTAAAATGGATGTGCCCTCGGCGCCAGCGGGTATCCCCGTCGGTTGCGCCCCTTGCGGGCTTTCGCGTTCCAGCGCTTTGTGCCGCCTGCGCTGTCGCGCGCCACACCGCGGCGCGCGTTCTCGGCGACAGTCGCCCTGGACACGGACCCGCACATCGGGCCGGACACGAGCGGGCATATCCCGCTGGCCGCTCGCTCCGGGCGGGTCGGCGCGCGGTGCTGGATGATCGTCCGCCTCGGGCGCGCTCTCGCTCGCGCCCACAGGGCGCTCGCGAAGGCGCGAGCGAGAGCGCGCAGACGAGTCTGTCGGTCGTTGTCGTCGAGGAAATCCGCGATGTAGGAGCATCGCGGTGTCGGGCGCGTGAGCGCCTTCAGGAACCAGTGAGTTCCAATGTCAAGTAAGAACGTCTCCAGTGAAGTAGTTTCGGTCGATGAACAGGCTTTCGAGAAACACGATGAAGCTGAGGTCGACGAGGATGGGTTCGAGGTCGTCGACGAGACCCCGGAGTTCCGAGCGACGGTCGACATGGAAGTACAGGCGAAAGTCGATTCCAACCACCCAGATGCGCGGGTCGAGGAGGGCCCGGATCACATGTTCGGGAAGACTCTCGAACAGGAGGAGCGTATCGAGGCCCGGGAAGCCGAGCTGGAGCACATCAGTGCCCAGGCGGAACTCAGTCAGCAGGAGGGACGCGCGAAGCGGACGCGGGAGGTCGTCGTCGAGCAGTGTGGCCGGGACGAGCCCGAACCGGTGGAGTGCACGGATCCCCGAGAGAAGCTGACGCAGGAGGAACTCGCGGCGGTGAACAAGCAGGCGATGCGGATCAGCGATGAAGTGCAGGGCGGCTGGTCGAGAGCGGTCGTCGCGAAGCAACTGGCCGAGAAGGTGCAGCGCGGAGAGGACGTGACGAAGGCGGTGCTGGAGACCCTTGAGGAGTTGAAGGCGGCGCCGGGGGCGATCGTGCCCATCGCGGACGTGCCGGACGTCCCGGTCGGTGAGGTGACAGTTCAAGGAACTGTGCAGACCCTTTGGGAACCGAGCAGTAGCGCGATTCAGCAAGTCGGGCTGATAGCGGATGACAGCGGGAAAATCAAGTTCACCTGCTGGGAACGGTCGAATCAAACCGTGGTGCGGGAAGGCCAGACAGTGCGGTTCCGGGCAGCAGCGAAAAACTGGTACGAAGGTCGGTGCTCAATCGCGCTGACTGGGTGGTCGGATATCCACTTCCCAGAGCGCGGTCGGTGGTGGGAAGCATAGCCAGTCGGAGCACTCTTCTTTTTTTGCTGTGTGCCGGACCGACCCAGACCCCGCCACCCCACCCTCCGCTCCGTGCTCGCTTCCTACGGTCGCTGCGCGCGCAGCCACGACCTTGCGGACTAATAGAGGAGATCATAGACAGTCCCTCCAGAGGTCGAGATCAATCTATGCTTCCTGACGTGACTAGTACGTAGAGCGTGTGGACTGAACGAGGTGGTTCACCAGCGACGAGCGGCTTCATAGGCTACTGTGGTTGGGAGGAGGACAACCAGTAAGACGAACGTGATTTCGCCTATTGTTGGGCCAGACTGCGTGAGGGCGCTATAGACATACAGTGCGGCGACAGCAAGCACACCGACAATAGCGGTGATGTATCGAGGATCACCCCACGAGGACGGAAATTCTGAACCAGACATACCTTTCGAAATTCCTGCTGGCATGATATATCTTCCCTCTGTATGCAACACGGAAATTCTATCGAGTACTGTAGGCTGGTCTCAGCGGTCAATTCCCCGATATAACAGGGTGTTATATGTCGTGGCTATCAAAATAACCATATGCCAACAACTGTGGATAACGAGGAAGCCGACCGTTCACGCACAGAGTTGGCCGGGCTCGCAGCCTTGGGGCTCGCGTACGTGTTCGCCGGTCTGGGGTTGTTCTACGGACTTGCAATCGACTCAATGCAGGTGTTCACCGCTGCAGTAATCGCGATTTTAGTACTGCTGGCTGTTTCAATGGGCATCATCGTACGGAACGAACCATTTGTTTCCCGAGAGAACGTTGTGATTTCAGTCTGTGTATTCGTAGCGGTGGCGCTCTTCCTCGGATTGAGTACCTTCACTGCTCTTCCGTATACCATGCTTGTCGGCGTCCTCATTCTCGTCGGCGTAATTATTCCTGGGCTGGTTCTTCAGTATGGGCCGTCAATTGTCAATTGAGATGGCTCACTCAATACCCTGTAACTACCAATTAGAGTGGTCGGTCGATGTTATGGGATGAAAACAGGCGATGGTGAGTTGAGGGAGGCTTATCGTACATAGCGCTCGTTTGATAGAATCCAACTGTTCTCAGATACTGCCCGTTCGAACCGTTCTCTGTGGCTATACCTCGACGGCTACGCTGACTGCGTCTCTGCACGAGTTTTCCGGTACAAATAGACGAGCAGCCCTGGTACTCCCAGGAACCCATACGTGACCCCGCGAAGTTGCGGCGAGGACAATCCTCGTTTCACCGAATCCCGGTACACATAGTACCCGACCGTCGGCCAGAAAATCAAAAGATACAGCCCCATACGAACGAGGAGGCCGTTGTATGCAGTGAGCCAATCCATACTCACGCCGTCGACTGTTGTCGCCGAGCGACACGCCAGATCAGGACCCCGAGCCCGACAGCGACAGCGTAGCCGAGGACGATGAGCGGGTCACGTCCGTTCAGGAGCACGTCGTAGAGCACGACGAACCCTCCAAGCACACTCCCGACGATCAACCAGAGGAGCTGGCTGCCTTCGGTCTTCGCTTTCAGTTCGAAGCCAGTCGCTAGACGGATCCCGACCATTACCGCTGCCAGCACCGCTGCTGTGAGGAGTGGTAATCCAAGCGCAGTGAGCGCTGTCGCCGCAAGCACATCTGTCGACGTGAGGATGAGCGACCAGCCAAACAGGCCGATGGCCAGCCAGACGACGCTCCGCCAGAGCTCCTCGTTGATGATTTCGCGCGTATCGGGTTTCATAACGGAGAACTACGACTTGGGCAACAATAAATGTAGTCTGGTTGGAGTTCAGACATCCCGGTCGAGGAGGAGCCAGGGCGACGCGCCCCTTTTTTGCTGGTGTGTAGCGGTCACCGCCACCTCCCACCACCTCCACGGTCCGGGCTGCTCACGGCGCTCACGCGCCGTTGCGCGGCCGGGCTTTCGCCACTGCACCTCATCGGAGTCAGCGCCGTTCCGTGTGGTATATTTGTGCCCCCTCATGGGTGAGGGGCATTCCGAGAGACGGAGACCAGGTGATCCCCCTCGTGCGTATTCATGGCTACCAGAGAGATCTACGAGACGACGTTCGACGAAGACGTCCAAACCGAGACCGACTCGAACCAGTGTCCCGAGTGCGATGGCCGGGTCACCACCAACGCGGTCGAAACCGTCTGCGAGGACTGTGGCCTCGTCGTCGACGAGCAGCGAATCGACCACGGGCCGGAGTGGCGAGGATTCGACGAAGACGAGCGCGAGCGCACAGGCGCTCCGTTGACGGCGGCGCGGCACGATCGTGGGTTGTCGACGAAGATCGGCCGCGGGACCGATGCAAACGGGAACGAACTCTCAGGACAGAAGCGACGGCGGCTCGCTCGGATGCGCCGTGAACAGACGCGTGGGCGGTTTCAGTCGAAAGCCGAACGCAACCTTGCACACGGGCTTAGTGAAGTCCGCCGGATCAGTAGTGCACTCGAACTGTCCGAAACGATCCGTGACCAGGCCTGCCAGCTCTTCCGCAGCGCTCAGAACGAGGACCTCCTGCAGGGCCGGTCGATCGAGGCGATGGCCGCCGCGAGTGTCTACGGCGCGTGTCGGTGTAACGGGCGGCCGCGAACGCTCGACGACATCACCGAGTCGGCGCGCGTCGAGCAATCGCGGATGACGAACGCATACACGACGCTGAATACGGAACTTGGCCTGCCAGCCCAGCCCGTGACGCCCAGCGCGTTCGTTCCGCGGTTGGCGTCGGAGCTCGACGTCTCCGATCAGATCCGGCAGCGGGCTCGGCAGTTGGCGGAAGCATCCGAATCGACCGGAGCAACCACGGGGGTTCGACCATCCGGGTTCGCTGCAGCCTGTCTGTACAAGGCCGGACGCGAAGACGGACGGTGGCTCACCCAGTCGGACGTCGCTGACGTTGCGAACGTCTCGGTGGTCACCGTGCGGACCCACCGCGACGCGCTGGACGAACTGGCTGTCTAACGCCCACACTGCTGATTTTCGATTGTATGTCTGTAGGCTGATTGATGTGAGAGCCATTATTTAAACCCGAAGACGAAGCATGATACGGCCAGATCACTCTATGACCGACCAGTACGCCGACTACGAAGCCCTCCGACCGCTCGGCGAAGCGACCCACGTTCCCGACGATCAACTCGCCAGTAGTAGTGGCGAGCCCCGGCGGCAACGCTCTGGTGGCGTCGACGCGGGCTATCCAGACGACCCGACAGAAGGTGAGACCGAGTGCGATTCCTGTGGAGCGTCGATCCCCGCTGGCCAGTCGAAGTGCCGGTTCTGTCTCACGAACCATCTCGAAGCAGCCGACGATCAGGACACATCGACTGCCGAACAGACTCTCCTCCATATCATCCACATAGTCGTTGAGGCGTCGACGTTCTACGGCGCCGTCGGGAAGGGATCTGCTGCGGCCACCCTCCTCGCGAAGGCAGACGATGACCCAGTAGTCGATGACTGCAAGCTAATCTATGATCTCGACGAGGAACCGGCCCCACGGCTTGTCGATCAGTGGCCCTCGCTCCCCTCGGCGACACGGGTCACGTCTGAATGTGGTAATCAGCTGCTCGCGGCTGCTCGTGAGCGGACGGCGTGGACAGAGACGACGCAGTCCTGTCACGACGGCGAGCACACGACGTTCCTCTACGAGGAAACCGGGAGTGGGGTTCACTCCGAAGATCGTCTTGCAAGCCTACGTGAGGACGCAGACGGCGACCTCTGGCTGGTGCCAGCGATTGCGGTCCAGGAATCCGTTGACAAGACCGATACCGAACAGCCACGACGCGAGCGCCCGAAGAGAACTCACCTCGAGTGTCGGGAGTGTGATCGGAAGACTAAGCATCGATTCCGCGAGTTCGAGGCTGTCCCCGATGACGAGTGGACCGGGCAGCCAATGTGGGGCTGTCAGCGGTGCGGCACGCCACGCTACGGGCCCGAACCCGAAGCCGATCAGTAAAGACGACGTCAAATTAACCAACAATTCTGGTGTCGGCTCGGAGTTGTTGGTTAACAGAAGCCAGCTCGCGACCACCCGACGATACCACACCTGCTGACTGCCCGCCGGTGTTTTTCGGCGCCGAGAATTGGCGGAGGCGCACACATGGATCCACGAGACACCCCCGGCTATCGACTCCACCGCGCGCTCAGTAGCCTCACCAGTATCGACAGCGACCAATTGGAGCCCGCTGATCGAGAGCGAATTAGCACCGCGACGACGCTCCTCGAGCAGGTAGATTTTCTCACCCAACCGAATACGACGAGGGACGGTGACATCAACAGAGAATCCTGACAGCTCGACGCATCGGCAGCGCAACGTCATGTGGCCGTCACAGCGTGAGCAGTTGCTCGCCCCCTGAAAGGGTGCGGGGGCGCGAGACCGCTCCCGAGAACAATCCATGGCAACATTGCAAGCCGCAACGACATCGACCGGCGCGCTCGTATCGGATCCACAGGCAGTCCGCGAGCTCTGTGAGAACCACTGCTTCGGGACGCTCAACTGGGAAGTGGACGACGACGGCGAACTCGTTATCTGGGGCTACGACAGCTTCGAAGTGTACGAGGCCCGTGAGAACGGTCTTCCTGACTACGACGGTGGCATCGTCACTCACGAGTTCCTCCGGTCGCTCGCGGAGTATCTCGAACCGAACGAAGAATTCGACATCCAGACAGCCGGATTTACCAAGTGCCGGTTTCCCGTGCTGGCGAAACGGTACGTCGTTCGCGACGGCGAAGTCCTCCACGCGGACCTCAGTTCCCCCGACCCGATCGACGAGTAGCGTTGTTCGTCCCCCGGGAGGGGTGCGGGGCGATCCAGTCGTGGGTCGTCCTGCAAGGAGATTGTTCAATGGGCCACCGCGCACTCGTTGCGTACGAACGCACAGACGGACAGTACACGCTCCACTACTCTCATTGGGGTGCAGCGAATCTCAAGCTCAAGCACCGAATCTCGGCCGAAACACCGTTCGGTGGCGACGACACCGACTCGAAGTGGGCGAAACAGCTGCTGGCGGAACTGGCCGATGGCCTCGAAGCAGATGGCGTCGACGGCTACCTCGCCGGCGAGGATCGTCCGTCGTCGGTCGTCAAGCCGAAGCCCCGTGCCACCGGGCTCACCCTCGACGAGATCGTCGCGGACCACCTCGACTATCTCCACCACGAGGCGATCTTCGTGGTGTCACCCACCTTCGAGGTGACCGCCTATCGGACGCTGTGGTTCGGGCTGCAGTACGACTCGGAGACGGTCGAACAGGGAGAGACCGTCGGGAACGGCGCGCTCGCGACGGTGCGCTGGTACGACGGCAAGCCGGTCGGCGACGGCCACCTACAGGGACAGTTCGCGGCCCTCAAAGACGTCGTCGGCGACATGCTCGATAAGGGCGTCTTCACGCCGTCAACGGCGATACAGTATCTGAAACGGAAGCTCGCTGAGCGGGTCGGAGACCGACAGGAGCTGCTCATTCCGACCGGAGAATCACCCTTCGAGACAGCGAGTCTCGGCAAGCCGTAACACCAATCCCTTAGTGGATATCGGGGGACGTCTAAGTATGTCAAATCAGTCTGAAGATGACGTTCGTGTTTGGCTTGTCGAACGGACGTACTCCGATGACGAGCAGAACCTGATCATCCTCACCTACGCAACACCCGATGGAGAACAGTACTATCGGAAGGAACGCGCACTCACGTCCTTCACCGACGTCCGAGATACGACAGCAGCAGTCGATGCTGAACCCGGCAATCTTGGCATGGTCGATGACCCCGACCTCCAGGAGCAATACGCGGCCGAAGCACAGCGAATGCAGGAGGTTCACGACCCGGACGACGTGATCTGATACCCGCCAGTAGACATCGCCCCAAGCCATGGGTTATGTCGTGGCAGGCCTTAGTCGGGGTATGCGCGAACTCGTCTTCGCTCTCGAATACGAGCCCGGCTGCAACAGGGTGGCGGACGCCCTCGCAGACCACCCCGACGCTCGCGTTCGTTCACTCTCGCTGCACGCCACTGCCGACCAGCTCTGGCGAGTCGACCATGCCACCGGCACTCCGGACGCACTCGACGCCATCGAGGACGCGTTTCGCAACAGCGACTACTACGCCGACTGTCTCGCCACCGAGGACTGCGGCGCAACCCAGACCACCCGTGTCCTCGACCGCACGGACGACACGCTCATCCTCTACTCCGACTGGGAGCGGACCCCTGCCTGTGCCTCAGTCCCCCACATCGCCCGCGACCACCTCGGCGACGGTGTGCTGTTCGAGACCCGTCACGAGGGCCGCCACTACACGTGGCGGCTCATTCACTCCGACGAGGGCGATGTGGCGGCGTTCTTCGATTCCCTCGGGGTTGCCGTCGGGGAATGCGCCCAGATGGAGATGCTCCGCACCGCGGATACGACGACATCAGCTGGGGGAGGCGACGGGACACCGAGCGGCCTGCCGCCAGCACAGGAGGCCGCACTCCAGGCCGCTGTCGAACACGGCTACTACGAGTCACCCCGCGAGGTCGACGTCGGCGAACTCGCCGAGCATCTCGACGTGCCACGGTCAACACTCACCTACCGACTCCGTCGGGCGGAAGAACATTTGGCGAAGCAACATGTCGCCGGCGAGCGGGTAGCGGAAGAACGGCTGGCATCGCACTGAGGGCCGCAGTTGGAATATTCCAACAAAGACATATGGAACTCCCACTCCTACCGTGAGGTAATGACAGAGAATCCGGACGCAGCAGGAGAAACGAGCGGCGGCGGACAGCGACGTGAGCTGACCGCCCGCCTCGCCGTTCCCGAGATGGACTGTCCCTCTTGCGCCCAAAAGGTGGACAAGAGCCTCCAGCGTGTCGACGGCATTACTGACGCCACGCTCCAGCCGACCACCGGCACGGCCAACGTCACGTACGACCCTGATCGGACTAGCGAAGCCGACGTAATCAAGGCGATTGAAGGCGCCGGCTACGAGGTCGTCGGGGGCTCGGACGCTGAGGGCGATGATGAGGACAACCAGGCGACCGACGGCGTCGACATCGCGCCACCATCGGAGGTCTGGACGAGTCCTCGCGCGAAGAAGACGTGGCTCGGCGCGGCGTTCGTCACGCTCGGCCTCCTCTTCGAATTCCTCCTCACCGGACAGAACGTCACGGTGGCGAGCGTCCTCGAGTACCCGCTCCACATCGCAGATGTCCTGTTCCTCGGCGCCGTCGCCGCCAGCGGCATCCCCGTCGTCCGTAGCGGGTACTACTCCGCGAAGAACCGAAGCCTCGACATCGACCTGCTGATGGGGACGGCGATCATCGCGGCGACCGGTATCGGCTACTTCGTCGAGGCCGCCACGCTGGCCGTCCTATTCAGCATCGCCGAGCTGCTCGAGGACTACGCGATGGACAGGGCACGGGACTCCCTGCGCGAGCTGATGGAACTCTCGCCCGACGAGGCGACCGTCCTTCGCGATGGTGAGGAAGTGACCGTTCCCGCCGAGGAGGTCGACGTTGGCGAGACCGTCGTCGTCCGCCCCGGCGACAAGATTCCGCTCGACGGAACGGTCATCGACGGCGAGAGTGCAGTCGACCAGTCGCCGATCACGGGCGAGAGCGTCCCCGTCGACAAGACTGCCGGCGACGAGGTCTACGCCGGCGCGATCAACGAAGAGGGGTACCTCGAGGTAGAGGTCACCTCGACCGCTGGCGATTCGACGCTCTCGCGCATCATCGAGATGGTACAGGGCGCACAGGCGAAGAAGACCGAGTCTGAGCAGTTCGTCGACCGCTTCTCCGGCTACTACACACCCCTCGTCGTCGTGCTGGCAATCCTGACCGCCGCTATCCCGCCGCTGGTTATCGCCGACCCCATCTCGGTGGACGTGGCCGGGTACGGGTTCACTTTCGCCGGCGACTGGCAGACCTGGTTCATCCGCGGGCTCACCCTGCTGGTAATCGCCTGCCCCTGTGCGTTCGTCATCTCCACACCCGTCTCGGTGGTGTCGGGCATCACCAGCGCCGCGAAGAACGGCGTCCTGATCAAGGGCGGCAACTACCTCGAAGCGATGGGCGAAGTCGATGCCGTCGCGCTCGACAAGACGGGGACGCTCACGAAGGGCGAACTCGCCGTCACCGATGTCGTCCCGGTCGGCGACACCACTGAGGATGATCTGCTCCGTCGCGCCGCCGGGCTGGAGCGGCGCAGTGAGCACCCCATCGCTGCGGCGATTCTCGCCCGTGCTGAGGAGGCGGGCGTGGGCGACCTGCCCGACCCGAGTGGCTTCGAGAGCCTCACGGGGAAGGGCATCCGGGGCGAGATCGACGGCGAGACGTACTATGCGGGCAAGCCCGCGCTCTTCGAGGAGCTGGGCTTCGACCTCGCTCGAGCACGCCGCGAGACAGACGGCGGCGTCGTGGCGGAAGAGGCGACCGAGGCCGACGACGGGGCGTTCGCCGAGGACGCGCTCACCTCACTGGAGCGGGAGGGCAAGACGGTCGTTATCGTCGGGACGGAGTCGGAACTGCTGGGTGCAATCGCCATCGCCGACGAGGTGCGCCCGGCCTCGAAGCGGGCTGTCGAACGCCTGCACGAGCTGGGCGTCGAGCGCGTGGTGATGCTGACCGGGGACAACGAGGGCACCGCCCGCGCCATCGCCGAGCAGGTCGGTGTCGATGAATATCGCGCCGAACTCCTACCCGACGAGAAGGTCGACGCAGTCGAGGAGTTACAGGCGGAGTACGGGGAGGTCGCGATGGTCGGCGACGGCATCAATGACGCCCCCGCGCTGGCCACTGCGGAGGTCGGCATCGCGATGGGCGCGGCGGGCACCGACACCGCCCTCGAAACGGCTGATATTGCGTTGATGGGCGACGACATCGGGAAACTCCCGTACCTGTACGACCTGTCGCATACGGCCAACGGCGTGATCCGGCAGAACATCTGGGCGAGCCTCGGCGTGAAGCTTCTGCTCGCGTTAGGCGTGCCGCTGGGCCTGGTCAGCGTTGCGCTGGCAGTCGTTGTCGGAGATATGGGGATGAGCCTCGGCGTCACCGGGAACGCGATGCGGTTGTCACGAATCGAGCCCGATCGAATCATCGACGCCTGATTCTGCGGCGGGAAGTGCGGGCAGGACGCTCTTCTTTCGGGACTTACCTCCGCTACATCGAGACTAGTTGTGGTTTGTCTGGGGCAGAAAGGACTGAGCCCCACCGTTGGCTCATGATTTGATGCCCGAGAATTCAGACGACGATCCATTCCACGATTGCGAGTTAGATCCCGACGCAGTCCTCGGGACGCGCACCTTCCACGATGTCCTGTTCACCGATGAGACGGAGACACCGGTGAACGTGCTCACTGGCGAGACGCCCGCACATTCACAGGCGACCGTCGAGGAAGCGAAGGAGTTCGCTGCGAGTATTGACACCGACACGCCACAGATTGCACTTCCGGCGTCAGTTGAGACGCAAATCGAGACGCAGAGTAAGCCCTACACGTCGGCTGCGTTCTTCCACTTCAAGGCGACGGGCTCGCTAAGGCGTCACCGCGCCTACCACGCCGCATATGACTCGGATGCGTTCACCGTCGACTTCGAAGCTGACTACGAGTCCGGAAACCTGACCATCACAGTCGATCGAACGAACGAGTCCTAAGAATCGACCGCTAGATCAGGGTTTTTCGAGCGCCGGCGATGGGTGCCGGCGCAGCAGGAGCGAACGATCAACCACTCCCGGTGCGTCGGCGTTTCGAGGTGTTCGAGATGCACATGGTAATTTACGCTCTGGTAGAAGAATCGACCCACGACGACGCACTGGCCAGCGGAAAGTCGGTGTTCGACCGCCTGGTCGGCGCGGACCCACACGCCGGCGCTGTCTTCGACTACCACGTGACGTTCGATGAGGAGGACACGTCCGTTGCGGGGAAGGCGCGATGGGGTGAGTTACCGACTGCAGCCCCCGTCGACTCCGATGACGGCCAAGACCTGCTTGAGCGTGGCTGGGAGGCGACGAAAGAGGAGTTCGAGCGCAATCTCGAACGGGTGAGGGAGGCACTTGACGAACTTTCCGATGAGGAGATCATGCGCGACGAAGATCTCGCTCGGCACGCCTTCCACCAGGTCGGCGCCTACGACGGGCCAACGATCTTCCTGTACAACGAATATGCGAACGGGATCCGTCACCGTGAGCAGCTGGATCGAGTGCTGGAGGAGAGCGAGGAACTCTGGATCGTGCCCGCCGACGTCCACTTCTAACAGATGTCCCGGATCACAAATTGGAAGCGCGAGAGTCGGTCGCCCACACTCGCATACCGGAACACCGAGACCGGAGCTCGGGCAGTCTTACACCGAGCACCGGACTCGTACCGCTACAAGTGGCGTGGCGTAATCCTCGTCGACGGCTACCCAGTGTGGTCGCGGGGGTACGAGACGAAAGACGCGAAATCGTTCCGTAACGAGCTCCGGGAACGGCCAGCGCCCGAACTGAGTTGTCCCGAGTGTCCGAACAGCGATGTGGCAATCGGCGGAAAAACGGCTGACGGCGCGAAGGTTCAGCGTTGGTTCGAGTGTCGGAGCTGTGGGTACGAAGCATCCTCGAGAATCGTGTACGGCGCCGAGCGCTGATTGATTGGAACGTATCTGCGATGGTGTTTATTTTTGGGCCAGAATGGGTGGCCCGTCTCAATCGGGCCAGATCCACAGATGAGTCTGGAAGTCATCGACCGCCACAGCGAAGCACTGTTCGAGTGCCTCTGGTGTCCCGTCTGCGGACACGAGGTATTCAGTCACATTCCCTTCGAAGGTGTGTTCTGCAAGAACTGCAACACACAGGTCGAACTCCAAGAATCCCGAGAGACACGTGGATACGAGGAGGCCGTCCTCGCCTGCTTCGACACCCACTCAACGTGGAACCTCCACGTCGACGAGAAGCTCCGTCGCGACCTACCCGATGGGTCGGCACGGGTGAAGATCCTCGGCGCACCGGGTGCCTACGAGGTCGACTGGTGGAGTCCAAGACCTGGAGAGAACTGGAAGCCGGTCGAGCGTGGCGAATTCGACGATGTCGAGGAACCAAACGAGGTGTCACATCTGGCTTAGGGCGACGGATTCCCTTTACTAGGTTGAGAGGGCCACTTATCGGAGCAGGGAGTGTAGGTGGGTGTGTATGCCCGAAGAAGTGCTATTCAAATCTGAGAGTACCCAGACTCGAGGGGAAATCGCGTCGTACCTCCGGAGCGTCGCCGAAAAGCTCGAACAAGAAGGTTCGATCACCCTGAAGGCAGGGTCAGAGTCCGTCACGATGGATCCACCAACGCAGCCGACATTCGAAGTCAAGGCCGAACGCGAAGGGCCCGCTAACGGCCCTGGAGAGTTGAGCATCGAGTTCGAACTCGAGTGGGACGAGAACAGTGAAACCGGTGAAGAAGAAACGGGGAACCTCGAAATCGAGTGAGTAGCTGGCATTCCTGTTTGTGGTGCGCCGGTGATGGGTGCCGGCGCACTCGTGCCGGCGAGTATCGATGTCGACACGGAGCCAACTCCAATTCGTCCAACGAGTCGAACAGACCAGTGAAACAGATGGCCACGCTGACCGCGTCGCCCAGGTGTACCGACATTCTGACGGCTACCCGGCGAGCGTCCTCCGGGATCTTGCACAGCTGAAAGAGCTGCTCGATGCGACCCGTGCCGAGCGCGGACCGGGCTACACGGCGGCAACGTTCGTGTTCCTCGACAAGCTCTCGACGGTCGGCCTCTATCTGGATGGCGATCCAGAGCGAACGATCGACGCGGCTCAGCCAGCGAATCTCCTCAAGCCGTCCAACATGGAGCACCTCGACCAGCCGCTGTTCCTACTGGGCCACGGCGTCGAGAATCCGGCCGACGGCATCCACGGCGACGAGGAGTACCTCTACGTCGTGGAACTTCCGACGGAGAACCCGTTCGACGAGCCGACCGAGTGGACAGTCAAAGTGAGCGGTCACTCCGCGTTCCCGCGCTGGGACGGTCCGACCGACGAGGGCTTCGAGCGGGCGAGCTGGCAGTTCCACGGGCCTCTAGAGACCGCACTCGCAGACGTCGTCACTGAATAGGAATTTCGTCAACCTAAATCCAGAAACGTATTTATACGAATGGGGCTTAGAGTGGACACAGATGCTCACCAGAGCCGGACTCGCTGTCATCGATGCGTTGAGTACCGGCCGGGACGCGACGGCGGCTGACCTCGAGACGGACACCGAGTATTCGCAGGCACATCTGTACGACGTCCTCGATGAATTGGTCGAAGCGGGGCTGCTCGACGAACGCCGTGGGCCCAACAACCAGCGGCGGGTCCACCTCGCCGACCACCCGGTCGTCGAAGCGTACCGGACCCTGCAGTCGGAGCTCAGTCACGTCGAGTGGCCCGACCTCCTCTCGGCAGCCACACTCCGGGTGTGCTGGTATCTTGACGAGCCGCGCCGGGTGGCCGAGATCGCCGAGCGACTCGACATTACGCGACAGGGCGTCCACAAGGCGCTGTCACCGCTCAAGCATCGCGCGATGCTGTCCCCATCCGGCCCGGAGTACGCGTTGAGTGCGGACCTCTCGCCGCTGCTGGCGTTCGCCCGTGCCGTCGTGCAACACGAGCACCGGTCGCGAGTCCGGACACTCGCGCCGAGTGCGACCGTCGAGTGGTGTGATCCAAAGCGAGCACTCGTCCACATGCAGACAGCCGCGGATACGGAGGCACTCGAGGCCGCCCCCGACTGGCAACTGACTGGGCTCGCCCGGTTTGCAGAGTACGGCCTGCAGTTTTTCCTCGCGGGCGAACCCGCGTTCTGGTATGCCCCGGACGAGGAACTCACACCTGCCGACGTGGTGTGCCACACGCTCGTCCGCGATCGCGGGTCCCGCCGCGTCAGCTATGCGATGCTCCTCATCGAGGAGTTGGACATCGACCAGGAGACGCTCACGGAGACGGCGCGGTGGTACGAGTTGGAATCCGCAGTCGCTGCGATGTATCGGTCACTCCAGGGCGAGTCCGACGCCTCGGCGGAGTCTCCTGTCATCATCCCGAGTGAAGCAGAATTCATGGCGCTCAAAGAGCAGTACGGGGTCTCATGACCGTGTTCAGTGGCGGCGACGCGATCAGAGAGTTTCTCGAGGAGTTCGACAGCTGGCTCTCGGAATCTGTGACGGTGTATCTCCTCGGCGGGTCTGCGATGACAGTTCAAGGGTTGAAAGACCAGACGGAGGATATCGACCTCGCGCTGGGTGTGGTGTCCGAATTCGAGCACGTCTATCAGACGCTCACGTCCCAAGGATTCACGGTCGTTGACGAGCCGACCGAGTCGTTCGAGGGGGTCGGAAAGACTGTCGAGTTGCAGCACGATGCGCGGGGACTTCAGATCGATCTCTTCGAGCGGCAAGTCGTCGGGAAAGTGTGGATCACCGACCGGATGCACGACCGGGCAGCGGAGTTCTGGGCCGGGACCCACGCGACAGCATTCGTCCTCTCCGATGAGGATATGTTCTTGCTCAAAGCGGTTTCCGGTGGTGACCTAGCGAGTGGCCGGCGACGCGACATCGAGGATATACGGACGTACGCCCAGCGAGGGGTAAACTACGAGGTGATTCTGAACGAGATCAACGAGCAGCGACCGTTCAACACCGGCGCGACTGAAGCACAGCAGATCCGCGACCGCTCGCACCCGCTGTTCGCAATCGAGATGGCGGTGAACTCCCTCTCGGGACTTCCGAATACATTCGCGTCCCAGATCACGGAATTCGCCACGGAATTCGAAATCGAATACACCGTTCTGGGAGCGGTCGACGATGGCATCGACAACGTCGACGCCATCCGGGAGCGAGTCCTCGCGAATGTCCGGGCGGGCTCTGTTGAAATCCTATTAGATAGACACGAACACGTGCCAAATAGTGTTCTGCGAATTACGGCGCGGTCACTTCGTCCTGCCCAAATTCCTCATAGGAATAATACAGAAATGCGACGAGTAGCCCCAGTAGAATTGGAGCCCATGACGGAAGAGTTGGAAGTGGAATAAACATAATGAGAAGAACTGCCACCAGCGCGGCTATCAGTCCTAACCCAACCATATTGATGAGTGTCTGCCACGGTACAAGCGTATCTTCGGTCATCGTTTAGCCATTATCGCCACCTCATATGAGGCTTCTGCGGGTTTCGGTAATCACACTCCGATAGTCGCTCTATGATGCGAGGGCCTTGTCGAGGTTGTGAACCAAGCAGACGAGAGTAATCTCACGAAACTGCTTCCACCACCGCCGTGAGCGGATGAACGCCCCGTACTTTCGTTTGAGGCGGGAGTTTACTGTCTCGTTCTGACTACGTTGACCGTAGAGGTCGGCGTCCAGTCGAGCATTCCACGCCTTCTGGAGCGACGAAAACTCTCTGTGTTTGATGAGCGGACGAACGTCCTCCTCGTGAGCTAATGCACGAACCTTCTGGTCGTCGTATCCCTTGTCACCGAGCAGAACCGCGACATCACCAATATTCCGCTTGATAAGCGACGGCGCTATCTGGGAGTCGTGTTTTCGTGTCGTTGTCACGTGTAAGTCGATGATAGCATTCGCTCTCGTGTCCACGAGAAGTGTAACTTTCAATTGCTGAATCGTCAGCTTCGTTCGTTTCGTGTAGTGCTTCGAGGCGTGACTGCGGTCAAAGCCGGAGGCGTCGATGCCGACGACACCGTTAGTCGGGAGAAGTGTGACTGAGAGGTTGAGAAGAACGCGCCAAACCGCCATATCAAGCCCGTTGAACGCTTTACACAGCGTCGAGGGAGACGGGAGTTCCTCAAGGCCGATGGCGCTTCGAATCCGGGGCATCTCGATGAGTTCGTCGAGAAGCGTTCGGTACGTCGTATTTTTCCGAACTTTGAGACAGAGCAAGACGATGTGCTGATGAAGTGTGTACCGCCGTTTCGAGAATTTCGAGGAGTAACGAGCGACGGCTCGCCGAGCCAAGTGTATCGCTTGCTCAACGAACCTGAGTAACCGCGACTTCGGGAGGGCTTCCATCTGGTCAGACTACGAGGCGAACCTGTAACTCTCTGAGGATTTCAACAGAGCCAACGAGACCGACTATCGACGGGATGGACCCGATATTCCGGTTACGCGCGAGTGCGCCGACGCCGAGTGAGAGGACGGTGACGGCGGTGACGACGAAGTAGATCGACGGCGTGATGAACAGCACGGCGTAGTCACCGAGCAGGCCGATATCCTCGAGGGCGCGCATCGCTCCGCCAGCAACGATGATTGGCGCGAACCCGTACGCGAGTCGAGCGTCGTACGTGACATCGAGGGAGTCGAGATACGCTCGGAGCCCGGGGAGACTGTACACGACGGCCGCGAGGTACGTCACCGTGTTCACGGCGTTGTATCCGCGGACGGCCCGTATTCCCTCGTGCGTGACTGGCTGGCCGGCAGCGTCAGCGACGACCGGGCCCCAGAGATACTGCCAGACGAATCGGTCGTAGACGAGCGTCGGGAATGCGAGGAGTGCTGCACCGACGAGGACGACCGGGGCGAGCAGATACAGGACCCACCACTCCCGAGTTCCAGTGGCGGGGAGGGCGGATCCGACGCGGCGAGTGACGGTGCTCACGACTCGCTCACCTCCAGTCGCCACGTCGTGCTTTTCGAGCGTCCCCACTGTTCGAGCGACACGTCGGTGAGGTCGTCCTGGAGCTGGCTCAGATACTGTGCGACGGCTTTCGGCGATCCGTCGAGGTCGCTGGCGATATCCCGAGCCCGAAGGTACGTGGGCTCAGTATCGGCCGTCTCGACGAGGTACGCGTGCACCGTGCGGCGGGAAATAGAGGACATGGAGCAAGTGGCTTTGGCGTTCAGCGGAGTTTCCCGAGCAGTTTGTAGTCGTGATCGGGGGTGTACCGTCGGAACAGCAGGCTGTTCGACAGCACCGACACGCTGGAGAACGCCATCGCACCGGCAGCGAGCACCGGTTGGAGTAGGCCCAGCGACGCCAGCGGGATCATCGCGGTGTTGTACCCGAGCGCCCAGACGAGGTTCTGCTTGATCTTCGCGAGCGTCGCGTCCGAGATGCGGATGGCCTTCACGACGTCGAGGGGGTCGTCGCGCATCAGCGTCACGTCCGCCGCCTCAATGGCCACGTCCGTCCCCGAGCCGATGGCCGTCCCCACGTACGCGACGGCGAGGGCGGGCGCATCGTTGACGCCGTCGCCCACCATCATCGCCTTACGCCCCTCATCTTGAATGGCCTCAACGGCGTCCGATTTGTCCTCCGGGAGGACCTCCGCGCGGACGTTCTCGGGATCGATGCCGACCTGCTCGGCGACCGCGCGGGCGGTGCGCTCGTTGTCACCGGTGATCATCATCACGTCGACGCCGCGTTCCTGCAGTTGGCGCACGGCGTCCTTCGCGCTCTCTTTAATCGTGTCGGCATCAGCGACCACTCCAACCAGTTCGTCCTCGTAGGCGACGAGCATAGCTGTCTTCCCCTCGTTCTCGAGGCGCTCCATCGTGTCCTGAGCGGGCGAGGGATCGATTCCGTTGTCGCGGAGGAGCTTCCGATTGCCGACCAGCACCTCGCTGTCACCGACGGTCGCTTCAATGCCATGGCCGGGGACGTTTTCGAAGTCGTCCGGGTCGGTCACGTCGATCCCGCGCTCTTTGGCTTCATCGACGATTGCGCGGGCGAGCGGGTGCTCGCTCCCGCTCTCGGCCGTGGCTGCAAGCCGCAACACGTCGTCCTCGCTGAGGCGGTCACGTGCGGTTAATTGGCCACCATCGGGAGCGGTGTCGCCGCCGTCTGTGATCGGCTGTCCGTCACCGTCGAAAACGACGACGTCGGTCAGTTCCATCTCGCCTTTCGTCAGCGTCCCGGTCTTGTCGAAGACGACCGTGTCGACATCTTTCGCCCGTTCGAGGATGTCACCGCCCTTGAACAGGACGCCGTTCTGTGCGCCGATGGTCGTCCCCACCATCGTCGCCGCGGGCGTCGCCAGCCCGAGCGCGCAGGGACAGGCGATGAGAACGGCCGACGCGAACACGATGATCGCGAACTCGAAGACCGACACACTGCCGCCAGCGACGGCGGGGCCGCCGGCCACGAGGCCCCACACCGGGAGCCACTCGACGAAGCCTGCGAGAATTCCGGGGAACAGATACCAAACAACACCCCAGAGCAGGGCGTTCGCGATGACTGCGGGCACGAAGTACGCCGAGATGCGGTCAGCAAGATTCTGGATGTCGGGCTGGCGGGACTGCGCCTCCTTGACCGTCTGGACGATCTGCTGGAGGGCGGTGTCCTTCCCGACCTTCGTTGCCTCGACGACGAGGACGCCGTTCTCGTTGATGGTCGACCCGACGACTTCGTCGCCCTCGCCCTTCTCGACGGGGACGGACTCGCCGGTGACCATCGACTCGTCGACGGCGCTCTGTCCGTCCACGACGACGCCGTCGGTCGGAATCTGCTCGCCGGGGCGGACCTTCATCCGGTCGCCCACCTCGACGTCCTCGAGCGGAATCTCCTCTTCGCTGCCGTCGTCGCGGACGACGGTGGCCGTCTCGGCTTCCATCTCCAGCAGTTTCCGGAGGGCCTCGCCAGCCTGCCCTTTTGAACGGGCCTCGAGGTAGTTGCCCAGCGTGATGAACACGAGGATGAGGGCGGCGGTATCGAAGTACAGTCCGCCCGCGATGAGGCCCAGCAGGACGGCGACGGAGTAGACGTACGCCGTCGTCGACCCCAGCGCGATGAGCACGTCCATGTTGGCGCGGCCGTTCTTCACGAGCGCCTTGTAGGAGTTCTTGTAGAACGGCCACCCGAGAACGACCTGCACCGGCGTTGCGAGGGCGAACTCCACCCAACCGAACTCGACACCGAGGATTCGGTCCGGCACCACGCCGCCGCCGAGCAGGAACTTCTCGACGAGGAAGAACAGAAGCGGGGCCGACAGCGCAGCACCGAACAGCGTCAGCCGGAGTTGCTTCCGAATCTCGGCCTCCCGCGCGGCGTCACGAGCGTTCTGGCCCGAGTCGTCACCCTCGTCGGCGTCCTCACGGACCGGCGAGTAGCCGGCCTCCTCGATGGCGTCATAGAGCGCGTCGAGTGACGTCTCCGCGGGATTGTAGACGACCTGCGCCTCGTCGGTGGCGTAGTTCACCTCCGCGGAGACGACGCCCGGTACGGATTCCAGCGCGGTCTGGTTCGTGTCGGCGCAGTTCGAACACGTCATATCGGAGATGCCGATGCTCGCCGTCTCCGTGACGATACCGTAGCCCGACTGCTCGATAGCGTCGACGATCTCTCCGAGCGATACCTCCTCGGGGTCGTACTCGACAGAGCCCTCGTCCGTGGCGAAGTTGACGTTCGCTTCGGACACCCCGTCGAGGGACTCCAGCGCCTCGCCAACTGTCGACGAACAGTTGGCACAGGACATCCCCGTGATATCGAGATGTGCCGTTCGCGTTCCCATATGTACTCCTTACTAAGGGATACTTCTTTAGTGCATTTACTATTTTGATTTGACGGGTGAAGTGGGGGTCCGTTCTAAGATTCGAAACCCAAACGACACGTCACGCTTGTTCCTCGAGCTTTTGATACTGTTTCTCGAATTTGGTGTGACACGACGAGCAACAGAAGTGGTAGACACGATCAGCTATTCGTGCGGATTCTCCCTCGTTGTCAACTGTATTACCACACTCGACGCACGTTATCGCGAAGGCGGTTCCATCGATCGAAGGCGTCCACTCGGCCTGATCGACGAGGGTCACCGAGTAGTTGACATCGAAGTCCCTCAAGAGACTCTCGATCCAACGGCGAACGTTCTGATTCTCTGCCCGCCCGTAGAACCAAACGTCTCCTTCGGCGGTGACGAACACGTGTTCGACGCCCTCCACGTCCGTGAGCCTTTCTCGAAGTGACTCCGTACTGTTGACTGCGTGTTCAACCTGTACGAATACGGGAACACCGGCACGGAGTACTTTCCGGTTGACGTCGACTGTGAAGCGGTTGATGATACCTGATTCTCGCAGCCGCTTCACTCGATCAGAGACCGCCGGGCCGGAAAGCCCGACCGTCTCGCCGATCGCGCTGAACGGTCTACGCGCATCCTCCGCTAGTAGTGAGAGGATCTCCATGTCTGTCTCGTCTAAATCACGCATATCTATCAGACGAATCCGTGCCTACAATACTGTTATCCCGTGTTCGGATTCATTTCGATCCTTTAACCGACCAGAAGTGTTCGTATCATAGCTACGGTGAATAAGAGACTCGTTAAGCCCTGTTTCGTCCCCGCCGAGTTCCGAAGCACGGAGTAGATTAGCACCCACCGTACCCGGTCATCCGGCCGTCGTCAGCCATGTCACGGCCCATCTCCTCGACGGTCACACCCATGTGCGACTCCATCCATTCGACTGCATCGGGTCCCATGTGGTCGGTCATGTGCGATTCCATCCATGCGGTCCACTCCTCCTCCGCGGTCCCGTTGTAGGGAGAGGTATCGTCAGCAGCCGTCTCGTTTCCGTGGGCACTCACCACCGGAACGGCGAACACGAGTCCGACGATTGCGAGCAGTCCGAGCAGCCAGCCTCCGGTTCTGATAGCGGTCATTGTCTTGTTCCTCGGTTAGTCGTACGTCGGCTTCGGAGATATTATCATGGGTATGAATCCACACAGGAGAACGCTTGATAGCGTTCATAACACCATTTAACTGTTTATTTCAGGCAACACCGTTCGTGTCACGCGAAATCGTGCTTAGCAGGAACACCAGTGGTCAAAGAGCGGAAACGAAGTCGGGGGATGGACTCTCGTGCAGTACGGTGCGATAGCCACAACAGTCTAAAGAACTCCGTGACAAGCCGGTATCGGGTAGAACTCAGAGCGACCGACAACTCGTGACGTGTAGATGCCAGGTTCGGTCAGCGTCACATCCACATATGCCAATACAACAACTCGTCAAACAGATCGAACACGCGTTCGCACCGGCACGTCAGCTATTGAAACCGATTCTGTCCAGTCCCACGGTGCTGGGCGTCTGGGTCCTGTTCGTCGTCGCGTCCGTCGGGACCCTCTGGTGGGACATCCGGAATCGGAACCAGGCACTGCCGTCGATGATGAAGGGCGTCTGGACGCTGGTCGTCCTCTACTCCGGGCCGTTCGGACTCGCCATCTACTGGTACTCCGGACGGACCCAGATCCCGCACGACTCGGTGGGACGTCGAGGTCTTCGCTCCACAGCCCACTGCTACTCGGGATGTGGTGCGGGTGAGGTGGTCGGTATCACGCTCGCTCAGGGTATCCTCGCACTCAGCATCGGGTGGGTCGCGGCAGTCACCTTCGGGTTCGCGTACCTCTTCGGTTACGCGCTGACCATCGGCCCGCTCATGCAGGACGGTGTCGGATTCGAAGAGGCGACGTGGGATGCACTCCTGAGCGAGACACCTTCGATCACGATCATGGAGATATTCGCCATCGGGACCGATCTCTTGCTCGCTGCCGAAGCCCACATGGGCCAAACGCTGTTTTGGATGGCGCTGGCGTTCTCGCTGTCTATCGGATTCATCGTCGCCTGGCCTGTCAACGTCGCACTCGTGAAGTACGGCGTCAAGGAGGGAATGAGCGATCCCTCCGAGATGGGCGACGACAGCGGCAGAAGTTCGCAGGCACAGGCGGCCGACTAACTCGCTCGTCCCTTCGTTTGTGCAGACGTCGCCGAGTGAACGCATTCGGTGTCGTCTACCTGCGGGAGGCTCACGTCTCGCTCTCCCGCAGCGTCGTTTTCGGTCGTGCCGCGGCTTCGATGGTTGTGAGAGGAAATATCTCATTCACACCGTCTGCGGACGTCGAGAGAGGCCGCGATAGTGGAAGCGGAGTCGCCCGGTTTCACTCGACGTATCTGAGGACGCGCGCCATTCCCGCGTCGAGGTGGTAGAGGTTGTGACAGTGGAACAGCCACCGACCGGGGTTATCGGCGTGGAACTCGATGATGACCTGTCCCATATGTCCCGGTACGGGGACGGTGTCCTTGACTGCGTCGCCGACGCGGAAGAAATGGCCGTGGAGGTGCATCGGGTGGACGACCGGACTTCGGTTCGTCATCCGGATTCGGACGTGTTCGTCCCGGCGGATCCGAAGCAGGTCCGCGTCGGGATCTGCCTGCCCATTGATAGTCCATACCCACTCCCCACCTGCCCCGAGACAGGGTCAGGTCGAACGTTCGGTCGGGACTCCCGGTTACACCGTCCAGCGGCGTAACGGCCCGCAGATCGCCGTATTCGAGCCGGTTACGCGTCGTCGACGAAGGCGCGGGGCTCCCCGCCTCGTCGACGCCGTCGTACTTGACCGTCGAGGAGACCCCGCGATTACCCCGGAGCGAGAACGGTTCGCCGTGTTACTCGTTCTCGGGGCGCGGCCAGTATCGAGCATCGGCGTCAGTTAGCCCGTGTAACCGTCTCCGGCGCTCCTGCTTCTCCTCCAGAGCATCAGCGAAATCCTCGTCGGAAACCGTCGGGATGCCGTTCTCGCGGAGCATGTTCAAGTCGGGTTCGGGTGGAGTTCCGTCCGACTGCGCGAACGTGTCGCTGACCATCTCCAGGTAGTTCTCTACGCTCGAACGTGCGTTCTTTAGGACAGCGGTGCTCGGTTGGTGTTCCGGTGGGACGCCGAATCGCAGCAACGTGAGCGAGTCGTCGAGGATGGCGACGCTTACGACTGCCGAGTACTGCCGTCGCTGCGTGTAGAAGTAGTGGAGGATGGGATAGGCCATGTGATTCACCGTCAACTCGTTGAGTTCGGTCGTGATCGTCTCGATCGGGAGGTCGAACCCGTCGAGTTCACTCCCGTTCCACCCGGCCTCAACGACGGCCTCACTGTACGCCCCGAGTCCGCTGACGTTGCTGGCGAACTGTTGTTTCTGCGTGACCACACCGAGGATAGAGAGGACGTATGTGACGATCAGCGTGATGAACAGCATCCCGCTCGCCGTCATGACCACAGTGACGATCTGCCAGACGGCCCCGCTCGGGGCGAATCCACCGTTCCCGAGCGTGAATAGCGAGTAGCCGGTGAAGTAGAACCGTTCGACCCAAGTGACGGTCGCGGGTCCATTGACTTCGGTCACGGCGTTCTCCGCGCCTGCGAAGATGAGCGTCCAACCCAGCCACAGCAGTACTATCCACGTCGAGAGGCTGACGACGAGGATCAGCGGGCCCGCCAGAGTGAGACGCCGCGAGTGGCGGTCTGCAGTCCGTCGAAGCCCGCACCAGATGCTTCTCATCAGCCGATCCGTGAGGGGTCCCGCGCCTCCCTCGACCCAGAGCGTGGTCCACAAGAGGTCGACGACCGTGCCCAAGAGAACGAACAGACCGAGTACGGCGTATAGGAGACTCACATCTGTTCCTCCTGAATCGGTTCGACCGGAGCACCGAACCGATCTATTCGGTCGTTTCTGCGAGCAATTCCGTCGTGGGGGTTCCGGTGCTCAACCCCGTGGTGATACGCATGCGTCATTGTCTCGGACGTGAATTGAACGAAGCGACAGGCATCACTCCGCTGTAGAAAACGAAGTAGAGGGTGGTGCGTCTGTCGGAGTTTACGCCATCGAACGGCAGGACTCCGCACACTGACGGAGGGGCTCGACGCACGCCTGACAGTGGTCGTGGTCGTGCTGTTCGCACTCGTCGGCGCACGATTCGCACACGTCGGCACACGTCTCAGCGATGTCGCCGTTGAACTGCGAGCCCGACGCACAGAGCTGCGCGCACGTCGAAGCGACGGTGACCACGTCGCGGCAGAGCCGGAGACATTCCGCCATCTCCTCGCCCTTGTCGGCGCACTCGTCGGCGCAATGGGCGCACGCCTTCACGGCCTCGTGACAGTTGTCGATACACTCGCGGGTCGAATCGTCGAGCAGGTCGTCGATCTGAGCCATTGCATTCAGTAATACGTGCGATTCATTTTTGTCTATTGTGGCCACCGATGTAAGGGATGAGCGGGCGACTCAGTACATCCGGTTGTCCGCCTCAAAGGCCGGATATCGGCCGTCTGTCTGACCGCCGTGTCGGGACACGAGAGCGACTCGGCTGATCGGACTTTCGCCGTTTTACAATCCGGAATGAGAAGCCGACAAATCCACAGTATGTAGCGTCACGAAAGCGCTGTGGACTGTCTTAATTCCGTCGCGCGGGTCGTTGTACCCAGTGCCAGTCCATCGCTTCAATGGCGACATCTGTCTGCCTCCAATAGCAATCTCGACGTACGCGAGACCAAGAGCATGATCGACACCTGCTGGCCGTCGTCGCCTGCCGTGTCCTCATCCTTCGTCTGTGTGACACCAGAGGGGGTTCGGAACCGCTTGACTACACAGCGAACGGTCGGATTTTTTCGTGACTCAGCGGACGACGAGTGCGCCGTCGAGTTCCATGTACGGGTGTCCATATCCGCAGGACTGAGACAGCTGAGCGTGAAATTTCCTCGCTGAGACGCAGTGATTCGAGCCGTCGTGGGCGTCGTCGCGTTCGCCGGCAGGGGAATCGGTGAAAGCATCACCCCACCCATCCCATATCCCGTATTCCGTCCCGATGGCATCACGGCGAGGTTGTGGTCGGTACTGCTCGTTCGCTGCTTCGAGCACCTCGTGGAAATTACCGGTATCAGGCGGTAGAATGGTCTCTTCGTTCCGTTCATCCAGTTCCTCGTGCTCAAGAATGGCCTCGCGGACCGCAGTCGGAAGCCGCTCGACAGCTCGGTCGGTACTCATATTGAACCCGATGAGTTCGATGCCCCCGAGTCTAGGTCAACGTGCTCCCACTCAGTTCCCGACTCCTCGACGATGACGAAGCCCTAGTGGTCAACGTAGAGCCTGATGTCGGCGCTCGCGGTTCGATGCCCCGTGAACCCGGGCGCGATACAACCGGACAGTGACGCGACTGTGCCGCCGACACTCAGGAGAAACTCGCGACGGCGAGGTGACGTCATCTCCCTGCTTCACTCCTCGGACTAGAGTTTCGACTGCCGTGTCTCGAACTCTTCATCCGAGAGGTCTCCGCGGGCGTACGCGCGACGGAGTTCTTCTCTCGCCGCGTCATGGGAATCGTGCTGGTTGAGGAGGCGGCGGACGACGAAGTAACCGCCGCCCAAGATGGCGAGCAGGAATAGCAACTGGATTCCCAACCCGACCCATCCGGACCCACCGCTTCCGTAGAGCCCGCCCATCATCCCGCCATAACCGCCATATCCCATCCCTATACCTCCGAAGCCCAGCATCATTAGCACGGGCCAGAGGATGAGGACGGCGAGGACGACGATGAGGATGGTCACCCAGTCGCGGTTACTCGGTTCTGCCATCGTCAGTACCTCCCCCCGCTTCGACTGCGGCCAAGACGCGTTCGAATCGTTCGTGTACCTCCGCTGCCACGGAATCGAGCGCGGGGTTGTCCGCCATGCCGACTAACTGCTCGGGGTCGACGGCGCTTACGGTGACGCCGTCGTCGTCCTCGTAGACGATGACGTTACACGGCAGAAGTGCCCCCAACTCGATCTCCTCCTGGAGGGCGCGATGCGCCAGCTGGGGGTTACACGCACCAAGAATTCGGTATCGTCGGAAGTCCTCGTCGAGTTTCTTCTTGAGCGTCTGCTGCACATCGATATCGCAGAGGACACCGAACCCCTCATTTTCGAGCGATTCGATGGTCGTCTCGACGACAGCGTCGAACTCACCACCGACTCTTTTCTGTATAGTATAGGGCATTCTATACAATATTATTTTGGTCACAGGATAAAGATTGCGTCGGGACCGATCGATCGGTTCGTCGAGACGGAAGAGGGTTACGCCGAGAGTGGGACGTGCTTCCCGTGCTGGTCTACCTGTATCTCGTCGTAGCCGGTCTACGGAGGAACCTCACTTCGCAGAAGCACGAGTCCCGGACGACAGCACGGTCGCTGATTGACGGGTCCATCGGGATTCATTCCGCTTGTCCCGTCGGCACGACGGTACACTATTGAGTTCTCGCTCCGACGATACGTCTAACTTATGCCGCCGAACGGGGATTCGTCGGGCCGGTCGAGTAACAAGGACGCGATAGTGAGTACGCCCGATCGGGCCGGGATGAAAGCCTTAGCGACGGTGAACCGATACGACGGGACGCACACAGACTGGCACGGCGCGCTCGTCGAGGAGACGTCCGCCTTCCGTCTCGACATCGAACTGTTCTACGACCTCCACACGCTCATCTGGGACGCCGACCGTGGGGAGACGCTCGACGTTCGCAACGACGCCGTCGAGAGTTCGGTGACGTACGAGTCGAGTCGCGTCCCCGAAATACACGTAGAGAACCGATTCGAGTTCGCCGACGGGGAGTCTGCGGTCCTCACGCAGGATATCATCACGAGCGTGAATACGTGCGGACTCCTGCTCAGAAACCGTGCGTCGTTCTCGTCGCCGGGGGAGCGGACGCTATACACCCTGCTCGGATTGGGCATCAAGGGACATGACCATGACCATCCCCACGCAGTACAGGACGCGTATCACGTTGACGAGGGAAATGAGGATTTTCTGGTCGCACACGACCAGAACCGATATCTCGCGGCGGCACAAGAGCGCTCGACGACCGACGACCGACGGTTCGACGGCCTTCGAATCGGAAAGAAAGGCCATCGATCGGGAACCGACAAGAGCGCGTGGAACGACGTCTACGTGGAGAACGACGGCTACATCGACTCGAACACATACAACCACGGCGACTTGGACGCGGCGTTCGGCCTGTACGCCGGAGAGGTGACCGACGTTGAGTGGGTGACCGCGATCGGCTACTGTCGGGGAGAGGAGTGGCCGATATCTCACGCGCGCGAGATGCTCGATAACGGGTACGAACGAGAACGGAACGCGTTCGCCGAGGCGTGGACCGAGTGGCACGACGGCGTGACGAACGGGCCGACGGACGACGAACGAGCGAACGAGCTCTACGAGAAGTCGCTCACGAGCATGAAGTGTGCGCAGGACAGCCTCGGCGCGATGATCGCGGGCGCGTTCAAACCCCGCGACATGACCTACAAGTTCGTCTGGCCGCGCGACCAGGTCATCATGATTCAGGCACTCGCGGCCGCGGAAGCGTACGACGAGGCTCGGGACGCACTCGGCTGGTTAGACGACGTACAGATAACCACACCGGAACGGGACGAACGGGGAATCGACCGCGGCGGGACGTGGTGGCAGAACTACTACACCTCCGGCGACCCGCACTGGCGCGCCCTGCAGTTGGATCAGGTCGGCGGACCCATCTATGCCCACTGGCTCCTGTGGCGGGAAACCGACGACCGGTCCGTCCTCACCGATCACTACGAGATGTCCCGCCGCGCAGCCGAGTTCCTCCTCGCGTGGGATAACGGGGAGGGATTCCCGAAGAGACACCAAGACCCGTGGGAGGAGACGTGGGGGTACTCAACGGAGGGCGTCGCCGCGGCCATCGCCGGACTCCGATCGATGGCGGCGATGGCCGACGAACGAGACGAAACGGAGTTCGCGACCCGGTGTCGCGAGTGCGCCGGAGAGTGGGAAGCGAACTTCGACGACTACTGTTTCGCCCGCGATACCCCGTACGGCGACCACTACGTCACGGCGGCCAGCCCCGAGACGGCGTTCTCTCCGTCCGCCGACGAACGTCCGGACGCAGCGGCGTTCATGGCGTACTGGCCGTGGAACGTCGTCGACGCCGACGGCGAACCCCTCCGCTCGACGCTTCGCCTCGCCGGCGAGCGTCCATGGAACGCGCCCGACGCCCGGTGTATCGGACGCTATCCGGGTGACTGCTACACACCGACAGGAACCGCAGAAGTCGGCGGCTGGCCCCTCTGCGAAGCGTACGCGGACGTCGCGCGGTGGCAGAGCGAGACAGATGAGGAGGCCGTCCGAGACCATCTCTTCGACGACGCTCTCGCGTGGACGACGGCGGCGGGACTGCTTCCGGAACGCGTCGACGAGCATGGCCGCCCCCACTGGAATGCGAACCTCCAGTGGAGTCAGGCGATGTTCGTCCTCCTCACTCGGAGCCACGTGGACGGTACGCCGTTCGGATTCGCTCCGGACGCATAGACTCTTCCGCTTCAGACGCACCTCTCTGTCCCGTCACTGTCATCCGTCACTATCCCTGCTACTCCGGCGAACGCTGTAACGACACCCTTCTTATTCTCTACACCTTCATCATTACAATAGTAGTGGCGTAATATGCGCTTGAACGCAGGTCTCTGGAACCTATTTTTTACGTGTCCAAGGCATATATATCACCAACGATGACAAAGAAGAGGTAGTCTCCCGTAGTAGGAGTCAAAACGAGGGATTAAACGAATCTCGAATCGAAGGCATTGGGTATAAAAAGAATCGGTAGTCGATAGTCGAATAGTGGAATAGGACTCACAGAGAGCCGGCACCATACCTATATCTGGTTAGGTATCCACGTTGAAGAGTGGGACGAGACAGAAAATGTCACGCAATGGAAATCACGAATCTCGGCGAAGCGTGCTCAGAAGCGGTGCGATAGTGGTGGGATCTATCGCACTCGGGACTACCTCGATAGGGAGCGCCACCGCCCAACGCGGGCGTCCAGACTTCAGTAGCAGCGTCTGGGGAGACGGCGAGCAGTGGGGGACCAAGGTTACCGGAACGTTCGACGAACCGAGGAAGAAACACAATCTGGACAAATTGTTCGTCGTCACGACCGACCACGAGCATCCCCCAGACCACGAGGAACACGCGGGCCATCACCCCCACCCGCTTCCGGACGACCAACTCCCGGTCGCAGAGGCCGCCCCCGGAAATCGGGCGTACAACGGAGGCCGTTGGTGGACGCACACCGCGACGTGGACGCATCAGGGTATCCACGACCACGACGGATCCGTTCCACTCCTCACTCGATACGGCCCGGCGAACGATCCGAACTCGATACTGTTCCACGAAAACTTGGGCCACATCCGGATTACGGAGGGTTCCCCTGACGATACGCCTGACTTCTTCCGATGTCCGCTGTTACCCGATAAGGAGGAGTGACGGACCGCTCTCCACCTTCGAATCCGTAACCGTCAACGCACATCGTATACGCGGACCGGATTTCGGAATGCTACTGCCCTCAAGTCCAACTCTGTAGACCGCCCGCGGGTCTCGAAGCCCAGAGGTGTGTCGCTCACCGGTGGTTTCAACAGAAACAGACAGAGACATCCGAACAGATGCGACTGGCAGTATTCGGTGCAACAGGTGGGGCCGGACGAGAATTTACGAAACGTGCGACTGCGGAGGGTCACGAGATACGGGCACTCACGCGGTCGACAGGGAGACTCTCGACCGACGACGCTATCGTCGCCGTCGAGGGAAACGTCCTCGTCCCGGAGAACGTCTCGGAGACCGTGACGGACGCAGACGCCGTCGTCTGTCTCTTGGGGCGTACCGGCGACAATCCTCGGGACGTGGTCTCCAGCGGAACTGAGAACATCCTCACCGCGATGAATGAGCAAGGTGTGAACCGTCTGGTAGCGCTGACTTCCATGGGACTCGGTGCGAGCGTTCGCCAGGTTCCGTGGTACGTGCGTCTCGCGAACGCGACAGTCCTCCACGACTTGATGGTGGACAAGGCGAGACAAGAGGAACTCGTCGCGGGGAGCGACGTCAAGTGGACTATCGTCCGCCCCGGCGGACTGACCGACGGCCCTCCCACTGGCGAGTTCGTCCACGGCGTTGACGTTGACGCGACCGCGGGGCCGATTTCGCGCGCCGACGTCGCCGCGTTTCTACTGCAGGTCGTACAGACCGACGCCTACGTGCGCGAGATGCCGGTAGTGACGACTGAACAGGGAGTCGACGCCGCGTTCCTCTGGGAGCAGGCGACGGCGATAACCCGTCGGTTGAGTGGGAGGTGAGATGAGGTGACTTTTTATTTGTCCCGGAGAAGAGTGGAGACATCATGTCGTCACGAGAAGTGCGATTAGAGAGTACGGTCGGCGGTTTCACAGCGAGTGGGAAGCTCCACACGCTGAGCGTGTGGTTCATCCTCGCACTCAGACTGATGATGGGTATCGCGTTCTTCCAGAGCGGACTTAGTAAGGTTCTCTCCGGAAGTTTCAGCGCGGGCGGCTATCTGACGGGAGCGGTTCCGGCCAACGGGAGTCCGCTCGCCGGTCTGTTCGTCGCGATGGGAGAAACCCCGTGGTTCGTCGACTTCGTGAACGTGGCCGTCCCGTGGGGCGAGGTGCTCATCGGACTCGGTCTCATCGTCGGCGCATTGACTCGGCTCGCCGCGTTCTGGGGGGCGTTCATGATGCTGATGTTCTACTTCGGGAACTGGGACGTCGCCCACGGATACATCAACGGCGACTTCGCGTACATGCTCGTGTTCCTCTCCGTCGCGGCGTTCGGTGCGGGCCGCATCTTCGGCCTCGACGCCAAACTCGAACAATACGAGGTCGACGGTCGTCCGTTCGTCGAGAGATACTCGTGGGCGCGATACCTGCTCGGCTGAGAGCGCCGACGTGCACTCGCCGGGGAAAACAGACTTGTAGACGGCTCCGGTGTCTCGCAGTATGATTCCGTTCGCCGTCGATACAGTCGCACTAGCGACTATCGTAGCCAGCACCGCGTACGTTGTCTCGGCGGTCCCAGCGTTCTGGCGACAGTATCCCGGCGCGTACCGACGTCCCCTCCTCGGATTCTCGCTCGTGAGTCTCCTCTTCGGTGCAGCGCACATCGGAGAACTGTACTCCCTCCCGGGCGCGTCTCTCGCTCTCGTCGAAATCGGGGCACAGACCGGCTTCTTCGTCGTCGTCCTTTGGTTCGTTCGCATCCATCCGCGGCCCCGGCCGGTAGGGGGTGAGAATCGATGAGCGCCGGTTTCCTGACGGGAGCCTCCGTCGGGAGTGCGCTCGCGATCGCCGTTCTCTGCTACGTCCTCCTCTATCGGACGGATCACGTCGTCGTCCAGCGCTCGTTCTTCTTCAGAGTCGGTCTGGGCGGCCTGCTCGCCGCAGTTGCCGGAGGGACGGCGCTCCTCCTCGGAGTACGCTCGACACATCTCGGACACGCAGTGTTCGCCTTCTTCGTGGCGGCCGCCGTCCGCGACGTTCGTCGTAGCGTCCATCCCGCGAACGAGTCGTGGTTCGAGACGCTGTTCGATGGGTAGGAGCGACCTGACGCTCGTTCTCTGCTCGTTCGTCGGCGGAATTCGCGACAGATTCGATGATGGACTTTACTATCGAAAGAATCGGACTGTTCTCACCGACCCTGCCGAAAGAGAAATTCGCATAAGAGTCGCTCGCGTAGGGAGTACTGTATGACGACGACCATAACCGTCGAGGGAATGACGTGTGAACACTGCGAACAGACCGTCGAGGACGCGCTCCGAGACGTAGACGGTGTGACGGACGCTACCGCCGACCGCGAAGCCGAGAGCGCGAACGTCGACGGCGATGCCGACATCGATACGCTCGTGGAGGCGGTCAAAGACGCCGGATACTCGGCTCACGCCTGAAGCGAAATCGGAGACCAGCGGTCGGACGAACTCGGCATTCTTCCGCGAAGCTCGAACCGCTCTGGTCGGATTTCGTCACGGGTGGAACAGAATCATGTAGGACGGCGTCGACAAACAGGCTATGAGCGAGCATTCAAACCACGAGGGTTCCAGAGATGGACCATCAACGAATCTCCCCCGGCAATCGGCCGGTGGGAGCGTACAGTGCTGTCGGATTTGCCAGTTAGAGGAAGGCACCGAGACCCGAGGGTCTGTGGCACCGACTGCGAATCCCACGGTGCAGCATCCGGACCAAGCACGCGAGAAGGAGACAGCGACGGGCGACCACTCGAACCACGAACACGGACACGACCATACCCATCACGCGACGGAGGAACCCGATCACGAATCGCACGAACGCAGAGGGGGTCACGGCCGCGACCATGGGGACCACGCGGAGCACACGGACCATACCGGTCACGAACAGATGTTCCGGCGGCGGTTCTGGGTGTCGCTCGTCCTCTCGGTGCCAGTCATCTTCTTCAGCGAGTTCATTCAGGACGTCTTCGGCTACACGGCGCCGACATTCCCAGGTAGTGTCTGGATCACGCCCGTTCTCTCGGTAATCATCTTCGCGTACGGTGGCGTGCCGTTCCTCTCGATGGCCCGGACGGAACTCGAGAACCGTGAGCCAGGGATGATGATGCTCATCTCGCTGGCCATCACCGTCGCGTTCGTCTACTCGATTGCGAGTCTGTTCCTCGAGGGGACGACGCCGTTCTTCTGGGAACTCGTCACGCTGATCGACATCATGCTGCTGGGCCACTGGATGGAGATGCGATCGGTCCGGCAGGCCTCCGGTGCACTCGACGAGCTGGCGAAGCTCATGCCCGACACCGCCGAGCGCGTCACTGAGAGCGGCGACACGGAGGAGGTTCCCGTTTCCGAGCTGTCCGAGGACGACGTCATCCTCGTCCGTCCAGGTGCCTCCGTTCCCGCGGACGGCGAAGTTGTTGAAGGTGAATCGTCCGTCGACGAGTCGATGATCACCGGCGAGTCCCGTCCAGTCGACAAGGAACCCGGCGTGGAGGTCGTCGCTGGCACGGTCAACCAGGACGGCAGCCTGCGTGTCCGGGTGACCAAGACCGGTGACGAGACGACGCTGGCGGGCATCATGCGCCTCGTGGACGAGGCCCAGCAGTCCAAATCCCGTACGCAACTCCTGGCCGACCGGGCAGCCGGCTGGCTGTTCTACGTGGCACTCGGCGTCGCAGCGATTACGGCCATCGCGTGGGTCGTTGCGGTCGGGTTCAACATCGGCGTACTCGAACGCGTCGTGACGGTGCTCGTCATCGCGTGTCCGCACGCACTCGGACTCGCCGTCCCGTTGGTCGTCGCAATCAACACCTCCACTGCTGCCCAGAACGGGATGCTCATCCGCGACCGCATCGCCATGGAAGAGGCCCGGAATCTCGATACGGTGATGTTCGACAAGACCGGGACGCTCACGAAGGGCGAACAGGGCGTCGTCGGGGTCGAGACGGCGGGCGACTGGGACGAACAGCGGGCGTTCGAGGTCGCTGCGGGCGTCGAGGGTGATTCCGAACACATGATTGCTCGCGCTATCCGGAACGCCGCCGCTGAACGTGACATCCAACGGGCGCAGGTCGCAAGCTTCGAGAACCTCCGCGGTCTCGGCGTCAGAGCCACTGTCGACGGCGAGACAGTTCATCTGGGAGGCCCCAACCTGATCGAGAAACTCGACATCGAGCGGTCCAACGACATCACTGCATTCGCTGAGGAAGCTGGCGCGAACGCACAGACGGTTATCTACCTGATTCACGACGAATCAGAGGTCGTCGCGGCGTTCGCGCTGGCCGACGTCATCCGGGAAGAAAGCAGGCAGGCCATCGAGGCACTGCACGGGATGGGCATCGAGGTTGCGATGTTGACCGGCGACTCCGAGGACGTCGCGAAGGCCGTCTCGGAGGAACTCGGCATCGACCAGTACTTCGCGGAGGTGCTCCCCGAGGAGAAGGACACCAAGGTCGAAGCACTCCAGTCCGAAGGGAAACTGGTGGCGATGGTCGGCGATGGCGTCAACGACGCGCCAGCGCTCACCAGAGCTGACGTGGGCATCGCCATCGGCTCGGGGACCGACGTGGCCATCGAGTCGGGCGACATCATCCTCGTCGACAACAACCCCCTGGATGTCGTCCGTCTCATCAAGCTCTCGAAGGCGAGCTACCGGAAGATGCAGGAGAACCTCGTCTGGGCGACCGGCTACAACGTGTTCGCGCTGCCACTCGCTGCGGGAATCCTCGCACCCATCGGCATTCTCCTGTCGCCAGCGATCGGCGCGGTGTTCATGTCGCTGTCGACCATCATCGTCGCGATCAACGCCCGCCGACTCCGGGGGGTCGATCTCTCAGCATGACGACGCTGATAGTCGGCGGCTACGGGTCAGTCGGTCGCACGATAGCGGAAGACCTGGCTACTGCGTCTGACGACGCGAATGCCGTCATTATCGCTGGTCGCGACGAGACGAAAGCGAACGCCGTCGCAAGTGAGTTCGGAGACAATGTCTCTGGCATCGCCTTCGACCTCGAGGAGACGGATTCGTACGCTCGTATCCTCAAAGACGTTGACCAGGTTGTGATGTGCGTGGATCAGTCCGGAACAGCGTTCGTTGAGGCGTGCCTCGAATCGGGGGCCGACTATGTTGACGTCACGGCCTCGGACGAATTCTTCCGCCAAGTCGAACAGCTTGACGACCTCGCACGAGATGGTGATGCGACAGCAGTCCTGAGCGTGGGGCTCGCGCCCGGCGTCACGAATCTGCTGGCGAAGCTAATGGCCGACCAGCTGTCGTCGGTCTCGGACATCCAGATCGGCGTGCTACTCGGTCTCGGGGAGGCGTTCGGTCCCGCAGCGAGTCGATGGACGCTCGAACGAATCAGTCGGGAGTTCGCGGTCCCTACAGCGGGACACTCCGGGTCGATCCGTGGCTTTTCGAATCCAGTACCGGTAGAGTTCCCCCGATATGGCCAGAGGTGGGCCTACAGCTTCGACTTCGCGGATCAACACGTCCTCCACCGAACGCTCAACGTGCCAGCTAGAACTCACCTGTGCTTCGACTCACGGGGCGTCACGTCGGCAGTCTATGGGCTCTCGTGGGTCGGATTGTACCGTCCAGCCGTCGAGGCGATCGGGCTCGATCGACTGACGGACCTCGTCTCGACGCTCTCGGTCGGCGGGGACGGCTTCGCCGTGACGGTTGAGGTCGATGGGCAGCAGAATTCGACCGCGAAGACGCTGATGACGGCGATCGACGGGAGAGAGCAGAGCCGAGTGACTGGCATCGTCGCGGCAACTGTGGCGTTGGCCATCCGAGATACAGCGGTTCCCGACGGCGTCCATCATATCCACGAGATTCTCGACCCCGAGCCAATTCTCGATGTCCTGCGAAAACAGGGGTATCGTCTCACGAACAGCGAACAGGTCCGGGAGACGAGGGAACCGGTTCCCCCAAATCCATGAGGAGGCACCGATGACGACACAGCACGTTTCCGTCGGTGGACGGACCATCGATGCGGGAAGGAAGCAAACGTTCCGCTTCGCCTGTAGCGAGACGTATCACGGTGATACGCTTGAAATCCCAGTCACGGTCATCAACGGCACGTCGTCGGGGCCGTGCGTCTTCCTGACCGCTGCCGTCCACGGAGACGAACTCAACGGGGTCAAGATTATTCAGGAGGTCGCCGATCACTACGAGCCAGAGGACCTCCACGGGGCACTCGTCTGCCTCCACGTGTTGAACGTGCCGGGCTTTCTCGCCCAGCAGCGCTACATCCCCATCTACGACGAGGACCTCAATCGGTCGTTCCCAGGCAACGCCCGAACTACGATGGCCAAACGGCTCGCGAACACGATTTACGAGGAGTTCATCTCGAAGTGCGATCTCGGCCTCGACTTCCACACGTCGACGCGCAACCGCACGACGATGTACCACGTCCGCGCCGATATGCGCGACCCCGACGTCGAACGACTCGCCAGAGCGTTCGGTACGAGTGTCATCCTCGACGGCGAAGGCTCACGTGGGACGCTCAGAAGTGTAGCCTGTCGGGACGGTATCCCGACGGTCACGGTCGAGATGGGTCGCGCCCATCGATTCCAGACGGCGCACCTCGACCGGGCGCTCCACTGTGTCGCGAGCGTCCTCGCCGAACACGAGGTGCTTCCCGACCGACCGGTTTCCTGGCCCGGCTGGACGCGCGTAGTCGCTCGCGACGGCGAGAAAACGTGGATTCGCGCCGAGACCGGTGGTCTCGTCGAGATGGGGTGGGGCCCACACCCACTCGTCGAGGACGGCGAGCCACTGTTCACGATTTCAGATCACTTCAAGGACGACATCGAGACGATTCGAGCACCGTCTACCGGCCTCGTCGTCGGCGTTCTCGAAAACGCAGTGGCGTATCCGGGCCACCCACTGTGTCACTTTGTGAGCGTCGACGAGGAAACCGCCGACGTCATTCGCGCCGACATCGAGCGAGGTGTGTTCGACGTCTATCGTGAAGGCGGCTTCCAGTGGCCCGAACCACGCTGGTACGCCGAGCACGGCCAGCAACCGAACGCTGAACACGGTAGTGATACCCATGACACGACGTAAACTTACAATCGACCGGCCTGGTGGAAGCGATCAGACGACGACCGAGTTCGACGTGATCGGTGAGAGCCCAGTTGATGCATCGTTGCTCAGAATCGAACACGCGACAGCAAGTGTTGAGATCCAAGCAGAACCGGAAGCGTTCTTCGACGCGTTCACTCGATTCGCGCAGTACGATCGGTGGACGCCCGAGATGCAGGGCTCTGCCCACTGGCTGACCATCGAGGAAGGTGGTCCAGGGTCGAAGTTCATCGCCTACGATAAGCCAGGAACGACCCATCTCGCACACTATGGCGAAGTCATCGACGTAGATCGGCCGAACCGCTTCGAGTGGCGAGCGCCGTTCAGCGAATGGCAGCGGGCATATATCGGGACGGAACTCGAAATCGAAGAGACAGACCAAGGGACAGCGACCGTAAGCGAAACGTTGTACTTCGACGTCAGAGAGGAGCATCTCCCCGTCCTCGCGGGGTTCACCGGTACGGCCAGTCTTCAGGAGGAGCGCGTCGAATCGTTCCTCGAGACGCGACTCAGGGGCCTCGACTCACTTCTCAAAGAGAACGACATCCCGGACGACGAACGGTCGTTCCTCTTCACGGAAGCGCGGACTGTGGCCGGAGATTGGGCCGGGCGAATTTCGGACGGCGAGTGGGTTCGTGTGCTCTATGCTGACGGCGAGGTCGACTTCGACGCTCCCGCCGATGAGGTGTTCAACGCCTTCTCCCGGTTCGCACGCTACGCTGACTGGACGCGCGATATCCACGTCGGCTGCGAGTGGCTCGACGTGAAGGAAGGTGGCGTCGGATCACGGTTCCTCATCTGGGAGAAGCCCGGCGACCGCCACGTGATGCACTACGGGGTGGTGACCGAGTGCGAGCGGAATCGACGGTTCACGTGGCGGGCACCGTTCGCAGAGTGGGGAAAGGTCTTCCTCGGGACGTCACTCCAGCTCACGCCGCGCGCCGACGGCGGGACGACTGCTTATCACGTGCTCTACGTTGACCTGCCGGTCGAGTATCTCCCGGTCTTCGGTGGGTTCGGGACGCTTCCCGGCTTCGACCTTGAGTTCGAGACGTTCCACATCTACGAGGAGGCGGACGGCTTCCAACGACTCATGGAGAACGACGAGTTCACCGAGGAGGACACTTCGTACCTGTTCGATAAAGACGACCAGATCGCTCACGACTGGCCCATGCAGGAGGGCCGTCCTTGGCCCGACCGGGCGCTCACACTCGAACCAGACCGAACGATCTCCTACGAGAAACTGCTCGTCGAGCTCTCTGAAGTCTTCGCCGAGGCGCTTCCGTCGCCGAAATTCACTCGCGAGTATCGCGACCTGAAACGACTCTGGGCCCACGCTGACCAGGAGGGTGCGGAATGATCGAGCGAATCCGTGAGGCGGTGCGAACCATCGTGCGCTTCGTCGAGATTCTCCGCTATACTCTCGTAGCGGCGATCCGGTACCAATTCAGTTCGGAACCGCTTCCCGAGCACGTCCATCGCCTCGTCGTCCAGCTTGGGCCGACGTTCATCAAACTCGGCCAGATCGCCTCGACGCGACCCGATCTCGTCCCGCCCGATGTCTCGAAACGGCTTGAAGAACTGCAAGAGAACGTTCCACAATTTCCTCACCGTGACGCCCGAGCAGTCATCGAATCCGAACTCGGAGAACCTCCGGAGGAACTATTTCGAGAGTTCCCCACCGAGCCCATCGCTTCGGCTTCGTTGAGTCAAGTGTACTTCGCGATGCTGGACGATGAGACAGACGTCGCCGTGAAAGTCCAGCGTCCGGGTATCCGCCCACGCATGGAACGGGATCTCCGAATCGTTCGAAGTCTCGCCCGGCTGGGGTCCGCACTCCGATTGACGCCACGTCAGCTCCCCGTTACCCAGATCGTCGACGAGTTCGCCTCGTGGACGCTGAAGGAACTCGACTTCGAGGTCGAAGGTCACAACCTCGAAGAGTTCGGCCGGAATTTCGTGGACTGGGACGACGTGACGTTTCCAGCGGTCTACTGGAGCCACACGACCAAGCGTGTCCTGACAATGGAGAAGGTCTCGGGGATGCGACTTGGAGCGATTCCAGACGCCGTAAGCGAGCAACGCCGCCACACGCTCGCTCAGCGCCTCTCGGAACTGCTCATCAAGATGTTCGTCTCCGACGGCTTCTTCCACGCCGACCTCCACCCGGGGAACATCTTCTTCCAGCGGAACGGCAGTATCGCGATCCTCGACGTCGGAATGGTCGGCCGGATGACGACCGTTCAACGCGACCGTTTCCTCGCGTACTGGATCGCCATCACACGCCGACAGCGCGACCGAGCGTTTCACCATCTCGTAGAGATGGCCGAATCGACCGAGCGGGCCGACCTCGACGCCTACCGCGACCAGTACGACGTACTCCTCGACCGCTTCTACAATAAGGACCTCTCGGAGCGGAGTCTCGCACAGACCTATCTTGAGATCGTCTACGCAGGCGCCGAACACGGCGTCGTCTTCCCTTCAGAAATGGTCCTGCAGGCGAAGGCGGTCGTGACAGCCGAATCGCTGACGCTCGTCCTCGCGCCCGAGTATCGCTTCAGCGAGGAGATCCGACCCATCGTCGCCGAGGAACTCGCGAAGCAGGCGACGCCCCGGGCCGCAATGGATCGGGCGTGGGGCGAACTCGTCGACTGGATCCTTCTCGGGCAGAGTGGTGGCGGTGGGGAGTCGCCATCGGCAGCAACCCCCGAAGAGGCGGCGTTCCGCAGGGAGGCGATTCAAGCGCTTGCCCACGTCTGGACGGACGACATCGATGCGTTGTTGCAGGACATCCAAGACGACGTGCCCGAGTACACGTCTGCCGAGTACTGGCGCGATCACCCGGAGCACTACGTCCTCCTCGAGACGGCACTCGGGCTACTCCGGACGTTCGCGACGGAACTGGCGCGCCTCGAAGAGCGCAGCGACATCCAGAGCGAAACCGACGCCGTACCCCTGCTCGCGGTCGACGACGCAGACGATGTAGAAGAAAAGCTCCTGACCGGCGAACTCTCCCAGATGATCGATACGTTGCAGGACGATACGGATCGGTACACCTCGGCGGAGTTCTGGGACCAGAACCACGAAACGCGAGCGGCACTCATTTCGGGATTGACGGCACTCCGACTGCTCCTCTCACGACTGAACCAGAGCGTCGACGCGACGTACGCCACCAGCCCCGGCAATGGGACGACCCACCCCTCCGAGACGAGCGATACCGATGACTGAGCCCCACCACCCGATATTTGCACGACTGTACGACCCAGTGATGGAACCTGCAGAGCGCACCGTTCTCGCTGAACACCGCCGGTATCTCGTCGACGAGATTTCCGGCTCAGTTCTAGATCTCGGTGCGGGGACGGGTGCGATGTTTCCATACTTCAGAGAGACCATGGCAGACGGTGCAACTGTCACGCTCTCCGCGATTGAACCGGATCCACACATGCGTCGGCAGGCGGTCAAGCGAGCCCGCGATCTCGAACTGGAAATTGCGGTCGAGGGCGCCGGCGCTGAAGCACTGCCGTTCGCAGAGGAGTCGTTCGACGTGGTGATCGCGTCACTCGTGTTCTGTACGATTCCCGATGTGGAGGCTGCACTCTCCGAAGTAGCGCGAGTGCTGAAACCAAGCGGTGAATTCCGATTTCTCGAACACGTTCGGGGCGACGGGACGGTTGGGATTGCCCACGATGTGCTCGCACCTGCGTGGCATACTGTCGCTGGCGGCTGTCATTTGAATCGAGAGACGGACGAGGTGTTTCGAACTGACGACCGCTTCGAACTCGTCGATTACACACGTCTGGAAGACATCCCGCAGGTCGTTCCAATTGTCCGCGGGACGCTCAAACGCCGACGTGAGGGCTCGATGCTTTCTCGTTTCGTGAGTAGCGGGGTCAGGGTGCCTCCGCTTTCGCAACGAGGACGACGTGCTGTAGGAACGGCAACGCACGGTGCGCGGCCTTCACCTGCTCGGTAATCCCCGTTGGATCGAGGTCATACGCTCGATACAGTCGTTCGAGGAGCGACCGAGTGGGACTCCTGAGTAGCTGAAGGTACAGCGAGGTCCACTTTCTGAACCGCCCGACGCTGTGTCCCGTGATGTTCTCTACCGTCTCGAGTTCGAGATTCGAATCATCGAGAGCCGCCTTGTACTGCTCGACGGTCCCAATCGACGGCATATCCCACGCGTCTGCAAACGAGTCGACGACCCTTCGTTCTGTTTCGCTCACGTCGGACCGCATCACGAGATCGGAGACGACGAAGACCCCCTTAGGTTCGAGAACATCCGCGACCCCAGCGAAGACGCTGTTCCGGTCGGGGAGATAGACGAGGGCGTCGATGGCTGTGCACGCGGTAAACGAGTCCGTGGCGAATGGTAGTTTCGTGGCGTCGCCAACAACGAACTCGGTCTCGGCTTGCTTTCCGCGTGCGTTCTCGGTTGCCCGCTCGATGTTGTACGGAACGAGATCCAGTCCGGTAACCCGGGAGCCGAACCGATTGGTGAGGTGGATCGCCGGACCGCCTCGGCCACAACCGATATCGAGGAGACGCACTCCGTCCGTGCCGGGCGGGTACGATTCGATTCTCGATCCGACTTCCGTGACGAGACGGCGCTGACTCGACCCAAAGACGTGTGGTTGGTACCACTCCGAGTAGCCGAGATTAAGAAACTCGTCGGTCTCTAGCAGGAGGTCGAACGCCCGCCAGATGTCGGCTCGTTTGCCGCGGTAAGAGAACTGGTCGATAATCCGCTCGCGGAGGGAATTCTGATCCATAGAAGACCTACTCGAGTTCGGAAACCTCCGAATAGCAGTACTCGGATTCGCCGCAGTACGCGAGGTCGGCACACCCGCGGGGGCGCTGGTAGTCGATCCCCTTGTGCCGTCGGAGATACGTTACGTAACCGTCGTCGACGCGGTCTAAGATGTCGTGACAGATCCACTTCTCCCCGAACCAGGTGGCGCCTAGATCCCGGTATGGGCACAGGAAGATCGTCCGTTTGACTGAATCGACCTGTGGCGTCTCGACGATCCGGACGCCGACGAGACGGTACGCGACGCGAAGGCGCTTAACTACTGATTCCGGTGTATTTGCGCCGACGAAGAGGACATACGCGATCACGTATCCGAGGTCGTGGAGGAGTCGTCTAATCATCGTTTAGACCGTTGTGTTCCCTCCCAAAGTATCTTCACCAGTGGCTCACTCAGTTTAGATCCTAGATTTCGGCGTGCACCTCACCCATCTTCTCGCCGCCGAGTGCGTAGACGGTGAATGAGCCGGATTTCGTCCCGCCCATTCCCGGTTACCCGGCCGGCATCCCGGGCAGCGCGATGCCGTCGATGGCCAGCTCTTCACCGAGCATCGTCGCGATTACTCCGGCAGGGACGTATCCCTCGACGACGTACTCGTCGAGAATGAGCGTGTGACAACTCTGTAGTTCAGTGGGAATGTTGTGTCAATGCTTGAGGGCAGTCACATCCTCAGACTCGGTTCCCCTGAGCGTCGTGTCGAGATACTCCCGCGATCTCGAACCGGACAACCTCAGATCCAGAGCGGAGATTCAAGATTGCCTCGGAGTCGGTGAGGATGCTGATAAGTTACTCACAATCGGCTAACCGGAACACCGTCCAGCGCGAAGAGGGTCAGTTAATCGGCAGCCCGCTCAGCTTGGCGGGTCTTTTCGACCTCTAATGGATCTGCCGTAGATGTCGCCGTCACCAGGCGCAAGAACTGACCGGCGTTCGTGAGGATTTTGTTCTCCGCCTTCCGGAGGTGTTCTTCGTACGTCGAACGCGCGACGGCCGTCTGGTTGGCGAGTTCTCGGAGCGACGTCTTCCGGGGCTGTTCGTAGTAGCCGCTCTCCAGTGCCAACCGAAGCGCAGCCATCTGTCGCTCGGTTACGTCTTCGAACAACTGGTCGACCGGAGCCAGCATACTGTGCGGGATTCGCTGTGCCGTAATCGCCGTCTTCGATAGGACTTCGATGTCGCGGTCGGCCTCCAACTCGTGAAGAAGGGCCCTGATATCGCTCTCGGTGAAGGCAATCACGGAGTAGTGCTCCCAGCCCTGACGATGAACCGTCGGTGGCTGATACAGGCAATTGTGCGCTTCGAACCGTTCGATAATGGAGTCTTCCAGTGAGCAGAGACAGGATTGCGTGACGACGTGAAGGCCAGTATCGTCGATCGACTCGTGAAGAATCGTCCCTAAGCGGTCGATCTCGTCGAGGAGGTCATCAGTCGGAGACCCCGGTGCCGTGATTTCGATCACCTGACAGTCGTCCAGATACCACTCGCGGATGGTAAGATCGGGATATCGCTCCGAGATCTCTCGATACGGACACTCGTGTTTGACCCGGAACGAGGCCTCGTAAAGACTCATGGAAACCCATTCGTCTACGGAAAAATAACAGTGCCGGTCATGTCCGGCAGTGCCTATATTCTACTACTACCCGTACGGAGAAACACTGATGTCGGAAATTTCCCCCGAGGAACTCGGCGAACGACTGCAGACTGACGAAAACGGTCTGCTCGTGGTCCACATTCGCCACCGAGATGAGTTCGATGACTGGCACGTACCGGGGAGCGTCAACGTCGACGTCTACGACGAACTGGCTAGCGACCCTGACGAAGCCAAGGACGCTCTTTCGCACCTCCCAGAAGAGAAAGAGATTGTTACGGTCTGTGGTGCAGGAATCGCCGCGGAGACGGCAACGGAGGCCCTCCAAGAGATGGACTACAACGCGGCGACGCTCGAAGACGGAATGAACGGATGGAGTCGCGTTCACCGCCACGCACCAGTCGCTGCCGACCTCGACGGCATGCTCGTTCAGATCGCACGACCAGGGAAAGGCTGTCTCTCGCACGTGCTTGTCTCGGACGGTGAAGCCGCCGTCTTCGACCCGTCGCACTACCTCGAGGAATACGAGGCGATTCTCGACGAGTACGACGCTGAACTCGTCGGTGTCTTCGACACGCACGCCCACGCCGACCACGTTTCAGGAGGTACAGAACTGGCCGATCGTCACGGCGTTCCCTACTACCTCCACCCGAAGGACGCACTTGCCATCGGTGCAACGCCCATTGAGGATGGACAGACTGTAGCGGTCGGCAGCCTCGATATCGAGGTCATCCATACGCCGGGACACAGCGAAGGAAGCGTCTCGTTCGATATCGAGGGTGTGTCACTGATTACGGGCGACACACTCTTCCACGAGAGCGTGGGCCGCGTCGAACTTGGCGTCGAAGCCGGAATTGAAGATTCCAACGTTGAGCAGAACGCCGCGACGCTCTACGAGAGCCTCCAGCGACTTCAGGACCGAGCAGACGATACGCTCGTCCTCCCGGCGCACGATCCCGGTTCGCCGGAACCGCCAGTGACTACAACGCTGAGCGAGGTCCGAGAGCGGAACGAGGACCTCGGCCGCGACCGCGAGGAGTTCATCCAGGAACTCGCGTCAGATATCCCGGATCATCCGCCGAACTTCGAGCGTGTCAAGCGAACGAACGTGGGGCAAGAATCAGTTCCCGCCGACGAACTGGCCGAGCTTGAACTGGGTCCGAACAACTGCGCAGCGGAGTGATCGATGAGTACAGAAACTGAATTCAAACAGGGTATCCGGGAGCACCTCGGGCAGTTCTCCCTGCACGTCCTCCTGGTGTTCGCCACCGGGCTGACGATCGGTTCCGAACGTGCCGTCGTGCCCGTGTTGGGTCGTGATGTCCTCGGCGTCGAGTCGCTGTTCGTCATCGGCTCGTTCGTCGTCTCGTTCGGCTTCGTCAAGGCGCTATTAAACCTCTACGCCGGCAAGTGGGGTGGTGAATACGGTCGCAAGCCCGTACTCATCCTCGGATGGGTGACCGCACTCCCACTCCCTGTCATCCTCATCTTCGCGCCGAGCTGGGGCTGGATCACCGTCGGGAACATCCTGCTGGGCATCAACCAGGCGTTGACCTGGAGTATGGCCATCAACGCGAAGATCGACATCGCGGGGCCCGAGCAGCGAGGGCTGGCCGTCGGCATCGACGAGGCCTTTGGGTACAGCGGTGTCGCCGTCGGTGCATGGGTCACGGGCGTCATCGCCGCCCAGACGAGTCTCCGGCCTGAGCCGTTCTACTTCCTCGCGGTCGTCGTCGTGCTGGCGTTCCTCATCTCAGTCTTCCTGATCAAGGAGACGGTTCAACTCGCGGAGGCTGAAATCGACGATGAAGACCACCACGACGCGAACCTGCCGTTCGGTGAGGTGCTGAAGCGCGCGACCTACGGTGACAAGACGTTGTTCGCTGCGGCACAGGCCGGACACATCGAGAAGTTCGTCGACACGCTGTTCTGGCTCGCCGTTCCGCTGTATCTCACGAGCCAGGGACTCGGAATCGCAGCGGTTGGGTTCATCGTCGGCGTCCACAGCGCGATGTACTTCCTCCAGATTGCAACCGGTGGACTCGCGGACCGCATTGGTCGCCGCCCACCGGTTGTTGCAGGGATGTTCCTCACCGGTGCGGGTGTCCTCGGGATGGTTCTCGTCGAAGGGTACCTCCCGTGGGCCGTGCTCTCCGGCGTGTCCGGGCTCGGGATGGCGTTGCTCTATCCAAATCTGATGACCGTACCGGGCGACGCCGCCCACCCGACGTGGCGAGCGACTGGAATGGGTGTCTACCGAATGTGGCGCGACTCGGGGTATGGCGTCGGCGCAATCCTCATCGGCCTCTCGATGGAATTCGTGAACGCCGAAGCCGCATTCTACATGACCGCGGCCCTGATGTTCGTCTCCGGGGCGGTCGTGTACGTGTGGATGGAAGAAACTCATCCCGAGTTTGGAACACACGAACCACCTGCCCCTGCAACGGAGCAACCAGCCCGGTCGGTGGCACAAGACTGACTCAGCAAAACAGCTGTTCCACCTTCAGAATATGTCATCCCGTAAGGAGATAACTTCTCCAGGCACTGTCTAGATAAGGAACGAGCAGGTCGAAGAGTTAGTGATCTATGCTACTCTCAAACCTGCTCAAAGAGAGTTTAGACACTGCTACGCTTGAATGTTGGCAGCGCGAGCGGACGGCGACGCCCGTCAGGGCGTTCGCCGTCCGGCTCCATGCCGCCGGTCTTTCACTCAGAGAGACAGAAGATATTCTTCGGTTACTCGGCGTAGAACGCTCGTTTCAAGCAGTTTTTCAGTAGGTACCTCGGCTGTCTGACAGAGTCTCAGACCCGCCGAAGGCGACGCCGAGGCGGGTCGCAGTCGACGAGACTGCTGTCAAAATCAACGGCGAGTGGTCTTGGTTGTACGCTGCAATAGATCTCGACACAAAAGTGATTCTTGACGTTGCGCTGTTCAAGCGTCATGGAACCGATCCGGCGGCTGCGTTTCTCCACGGAGTCTGTGAGAAACACGACTGTTCAGAGACGGTGTTTCTGGCTGATGCCTTCGGATATCGGACTGCCTTTTCTCGATTAGGGCTGAACGGTCGGGTTGACTACACAGACCGAAACCTGATTGAAAAGTGGTATCACACATTTAAAATGAGAGTTGACCGTTTCCACAATTCCTGGGTGGGCAGTCGGCTGAGCGCCCGCCAGTGGCTTGCAGTGTTTGTTCATTACTATAATTTTCAGCGACCGCACCAGTCGCTCGACGGAAGAACGCCAGCTCAGGAGGTTAACTAGACAGTGCCACAGTGTTCGTACTCTCAGCCCAATACAGTTGAGGCCGCGATTCGTGTCTTCTCGAAATGACTCGTCCCCGTGAAATCTTGGTATATGCGTTCATGTTCGGTATCGATCTCCACGAGGAGATTCGTAGTGGTGCTTCGCTCTGTGAGGCATTTGAGAAAGCCCCCGATAGATTCGACCGCCTCGAAGACGAGTATCCAGACTGGCATCCAGCACCCTACTCGTTCGAGGGCATGCTCAGACTCTTCGTGTATCGCGAAACCACCGATTGTAGCTACCGTTCATTTAGTCGGTACCCAGAGCTCGCCGAATCGTTTGGCCTCGAAAAGATGCCAGGCGAATCAGTACTCTCTCGGACGTGGTCCAACCGATTCAACGAGACGACTCGGACGTTCGTGACCACCGCTGCTCACTTTCTCGTCCGGCAAATCTACCGAAAGGGTCATCCGATACCTGAAGTCCGACCGAAAGAGGACGTTGTAGACACCAGCAGATCGGAAGCACAAGAGCCCGAGTGTGATAACCGTGAGAGTTTCGACACCAAAACGATCTATCAAACGACCAGACTCGCGAAAGAGCACGGGTTCGACTCGTTCGATTCGGAAAGAGCCACGAACCGGACGTATGACGATAGCCGCTTTTTCGAGTTACAGACGTTCATCGGGATGGTTGGCTGTGGAACACCACAAGGAGCTGCTCGATTCAAATTCCGGCGAGGTGAGGACTACGGACCACACGGCGACACGCATCTCAGAGCAGTCAAGCGGTTCGATCCGAGAGGACTAGTAGACGGATTCCACGACGCAACTGAACAATTGCTCTCGAAAATTCAGACCAAGTCGTCGTTTCGTCGTCCGATCACAGCTGCGATCGACATCACCACCATCCCCTACTACGGCGACGTCGACGGCATGCCAATGGTGAGCGGCACGATGAATAACGAAGAGAGAGCGTTCAAATTCGCCACTTTGTCTATCGTCGGCAGAAACGTCCCACTCGTACTCGCAGTTGAGCCAGTCCGAGAGAGTTCACCATGGGACAAGAATCCACCAAACCAGATTCACCAAGTGGTTCGACGGCTCGTCCAGAGGGCGAAAGAGCTAGTGCCAATCGAGACGGTACTCTGTGACAGTGAATTTGACTCGAAAGCAGTCTACCAGACGCTATCGAACCTCGGTGTAAACTACCTCATCCCAAAACGAGTTCACGCGACTGAAAAGCAAGTCATTGAGACGATGGAGGCAGGAGAACGCGATGTCGCGGTTGAGTCAGCGACGGTCCATTTAGACGCAGGCTCGCACGCAATGCAGTTCCTCTACGTGCCCTCGACGAAGAGCGATGGAACCGCCGTCTTCGCGACGAACCTTCGTGTGAGCTCGGACGAGGCGGAGGCAGTCTGTCGTCGGTACAGTTCTCGCTGGCAAATTGAGAACGAGTACAAATCGATCAAGAACGACTTCCTCGCGAAGACCTCGTCGAAGGACTATCGAGTACGGTTGTTCTATTTCGTGTTTGCCGTTCTGCTCCACAATATCTGGCGTCTCACGGACTTCTTGCTGAAAGCCGCTGTGGGTGAACAGATGGAGTATGCACCGGTATTGACTGCTGGGGAGTGCGTCGAATTGGTCTCCTCAGGACTTCTGCCGCCTGACTAAGACTCGATTTCTCGCTGGTCCGCCCATTCAGAGTAGTAACACCGCCAAAATACGGGATTTCTTGCTGATTTGTCGATACACAGTGCTGTACCGGTCGGGAAAAGGATCAACTACTCATAATTGGTCTCCTCTGAAGTAGATTCGCGAAGAGATTGACCCAGAACCGGACCATCCTCCGAAACTGTGTCATCTTCCGGACGCACTGATCAGTATAGCAGTATGTGGTTTACTAGATCGGTTTGAGACGTAGAAATGCCATATTTGGTAGAGAGAGGCGTTCTCGGTAACAACGAGCAAGGGTGGAATCTCACTTTCGTGTAGATGAGTACACGAATGTAGAACTAAGGGGGTCGACGCTGTACCCTCATCCCATCCAATGCCAACCGTAGAATCCAAGGATTACGACCCTCAAAACGCCGTTCTAGCCTCACGGAGAGTTTCGTGACCGACGACGACTCCGAGGTCTCCCAGGCTGTTGACCGCTACCTGCGTTCCAGTGGTGACTCCGATCAGTACCGTCACACCGCCGAAACCGTCCTTGACCAGTTCACCGTCTGGCTCCGACGTCGCGATCTCGAGACCTTCGACTCCTTCGAGAACGACGGCGAGCAGATCCTTCGCCGGTATGCCGACAGGCTGAATCAGCGCGTCGAGGCAGATGGAATCGCGGCATCAACGGCACAGATGTACTATAACGTCGTCAGTGGATTTCTCGGCTACTGTGTTCGCGACGGTGTCCTCTCACAGAACCCAGCACTCACAGATCGTGCTCGCGAGCCCTTACCCCGCGACGACGAGGACCGTACTCAACAGTTCTGGACACCAGAGGTTCGCCAGCAACTCGTCGAGTACACGAACGACCGCGCGTACGAAGCAATCGAAGCAGACGGTCTCGACGCGACACAGGCCGTCCAAGACCGCGCGTTCATCCACGTCCTCGCGTACACGGGTGTCCGAGGAGCAGAGGTCTTCCGTGTAAGCGGTGACGACCGCTCGGGCCGACAGGGGCTCACCTGGGAACGGGTTGATACGGACTCATGGACGTTCCGCGTGTGGGGGAAGTCGCAATCGTGGGAGGACGTCTCCGTACTTGAACAGGCTCGTGAGGCAATACAGCAGTGGAAGCGTGTTCAAGATCCTCCGAGCGAAGAGTGGCCAGTGTTCCCGACCGGACACGCTCCGTCGAAGTACGCTGCGGTCCGTGACGCTCGCGACGACGCAGATGTACTCCTCGACGGTGCTGACGTTGACGAGGTCCTCCGCGAGTACGAGATTCCACCGCCAGCGGTTACGACCCACGGCGCTCGCCGGGTCCTCGCTCGAATCGCCGAAGACGCAGGCGTCCACGTCGACGGTGAGAAACCGAAGCTGCATGGTGCTCGTCGCGGCCTCGGGGATGCGTTGTTCCGGGAAGATCGGGGACTGGCGTCCGATATCCTTCGACACTCCAGTCTCTCAGTGACGAAAAAGGCGTACTCGCACATCGACGCTTCAGAGCGCGGTGAGACCGCTAGCCGGCTCCTCGACGAGTAGTTTCTCTACTTATTTCTACAGTAGATGAATGTGAAATAGCCGTTCAGTAGGGCTTGCGTAGTGAGCATCCGCGAGCGACCGTCGGGAGCGAGCGGTTCACCGGCGGAGCCGTCTCTGACGGCGGAGTCGGCCGTTTTTTGGTCCAGATTTTTACGACGAGTGGTCGCGCGAAGCGCGACCCGAGTCTGTAAAAAGGTGGGCTGCTATTATCCGACTCCAACATCTCTGTCACTGACGTGTCTCTCCTCGTCTGTTCGGCAAGCGTAAATTCGCCCACTTGCCTCGATTCTTGACGAAACAACCTCGCTCGGTACGACGGCACTTCAATCACTTTCAGTCACAACGCGAATGAATTCGTTCGGATCGGCCGAAGCGTCAAGCGTCCACCGGAGAAGGTTTCTCGCCGGTATCAACGGCGCGACCTGACATACTATCTCCTTCTCCGGAGGACCCCCCGACGTGACCAGCACTCGCGGACGAGTCCTTCGGTTCTTGACGTCCTGAGCGATAGTCGCGACATTTAGCCTTCCGTATTTGAACGGCGCTTAGTAACAACCCCGGCGCTCACTGGTCTATCTCTCCAATCCGAAGATGTCCACCAGACGGAAGTCGGGTCGACCATCCGCGTATCCACGGCGAATCACTCACTCTGGATACCTCCGCTGGTGGACACTGATCTGGGGCCCCGATCCCAACCGGTCAGCTATCAACCAGACTACGTCGCCTCCCCAGAGGCGACGTTCATCCTGCGACAACGGATCGTCTGCCGTCGTTTACGTCTCTTCCGACTACGCGCATCTCACTGCAACAGCGATGGACGGAGGATTCATATGTGTTAAATTTTAACATGTACTGTGGAGATTATGTGCCAGCAGTGTAGCTGGTCAGTGAGTGATTCGGGTGATCTGACGCCCTGTGAGTTCAACAGGCGGTCGATAGAGCACTTCGTGGAGACGGGCCATTCCGTCTGTAGTACCGACCACCATCCCAGAGAAAGAGGCTATTAGCCCCGTCCGTCGGTTATTTATCTCAACGAGGAGGTATCGCGGTGGACTGTAGCCGCTACGCTCGTTCAGGACGCGCGTGACCGCAGTATGCACACTCGTAGACTCGGTGGGGTTTTCTGGCGCACTTCTCGTTTTCCGGCTTCACGTTGTCTCGCCGTATCACCGGAGTAATCGTCAGCGATATCTCGTGCTCGCGTTCCCCTCCGCAGTTCGAGCAGTGTCTGAGTACCATTCCATCCCGTTCCGGCCATCCAGATGTTGTCTTTGACATTGTTATTCGAGGTTCCTACTGAGCAGTCCATCTCCGGAAACGATCGTCGAGTGAGACGCGAACGCCGCACGCTGAATACGGAGCATCGGTTATTCCGCCGTCTCCGTAGGAGACTTCGACTCACAGGGCTCGGTGCCTAACACGGTCTCTATCTCCTCGTCGCCGCTGTACCGGATCCTCTCGGTCCGACCATCGACATCGATAACGCCGTGGTCGGCCAATACGGGAAGGTGACGATGGTACAGGTTGAGGGCGACCTGTTCTCTGTCTAGCGTTGACGACGGTTCCTCCTGCTTGATTACGTGGTCAAGGAGGTCATCGAACGACGCGGTATCGCCGTGTCTGTTCCGAACGTAACCGAGAATCTGCCGTCGCCGTTCGGTGGCGAGACAGCGGAAGGCCGAATCGGGGACCGGGTCTTTCGTTCGCATCGTCCCTCAATACTCCATCTGCCCGATTCAGCGGTTGGGTTGACATGTTCTGCTCCGGTCTATTCTACCGAACATAGAAAGCCGATTTAAGACAAGACCGCTATTACGCTTCGTCCGTCGGTTCGAGGGTATCAGAAACCAGACCAATAAGCGCCTTCCGGAGGACCGTTTCGGCTCCGCGCCGGACGCGTTCGGAGGCGGCCTGTTTGGTGATACCCAACCGGTCGGCGATTTCGCTGAGGGTCGTGCCACGGGGGACGGAGAAGTAGCCCTCTTGGACGGCCATCATCAACGCCTCGCGCTGTCCGGGGGTGAGGCCAAGATTGTACTCCGTTCGGGAGGCTTCGTCGGGATCGTACACGCGGTCGATAGCAACCGGGTAGTCGTGAGTCCGACAGAACTGGTGGAACCGCGTCAGGTCGGCGTGACTCCGGAAGCGGACGGTGAACGACCACTCGGAATCGCCGTGGGCGTCCAGAATCGACCCGTTGTGCTCGCTGAGACCGTTCAGGAACGTCTCCTTGTCGGTGTCCCACTCGACGTAGTAGAGGACGCTCTCGCCGAGTCGCGTGACGGCCTCGACGTATGTGACTATCTCACTCTCTCGCAGATGCCGCTCGAACTGAGTGAGCTCTGTACCCGTCGCCCACAGTAAGGGGATGCGGGATTCTCTGAGGGGGACGAGGCGTTCGAGTTGGACCCGAACGCTCGGGTCTCCGTTCGTGGCCCGTCCGAACGGGAACGAATCCGAGGGAAGCGTAAACTCAAGCACGACGCTTACCGGAGCGTTTCTTCCGAGCGGCGAGCGGGGAGTAGACGGACGAGCTATCCGACGACTGGGATACACTGTCGGTTCTCTGGATTGGAGACGTGGGTACTGTCATGCGCGAGCGGTGATGTTGCGGAACGCGCGTACTGAATAACGTGCTCCGCGCGACCGCCACGCGAGGAAAACGAGGAGACCATCCCCTTGACCGGATATCCCGATTTAAACGGCCCCTTCGTGTCGGGGGCGCGAACACAGAGTGTGCAGCTGTAGTTCCGTACTACAGATGAGGGGACAGAGACGGATAAGTTTGGGTAGTACCCACGGACGGCTGATCGGAAACGTAGCCGAGAACGTGCTACCATCGTTCAGTAGCGGGCGCTGGGACGCCGAACTGAGAGTGGAGTAACACTAGTACCGATTGTGGTCCGTCTGTTGTGTTGGCTATCGGGCTGATATGAGCCTGAGGCGGTCGACTCCGCCGACATAGAAGCTACCTCGAAACGCAGTCGAACCTACCCGCTGTCTTTCGACTCGAAGTCTTCAGCAATCAGCCCAATCAGCGCCTTCCGAAGGACTGTCTCGGTTCCGCGTCGAACGCGTTCGGAGGCGGCCTGTTTGGTGATACCTATCTCCCCGGCAATCTCGTCGAGGGTCGTGCCTCGGGGGACGGAGAAGTAGCCGTTTTCGACGGCTATCATCAGCGTATCGCGCTGTTCGGGCGTGAGGCCGAAGCCGTACTCCGTCCGGGACGTCTCGTCGGGGGCGTACACTCGGTCGATGTGAACGGGGAAGTCGTGCGCTTGGTAGAACTGGTGAAACCCGGTCAGGGCGGCGTGGTTCGGGAAGCGGACGGTGAACGACCACTCGGAGTTACCGTGGCCCTCCATTATCGCCCCGTTCTGGTCGCTGACGCCGTTCAGGAACGTCTCCTTGTCGGTGTCCCACTCCGTCTGATAGAGGACGCTGTCGCCGAGCCGAGTGACCGCCTCGACGCGTGTGACCACCTCGCTCTCGCGGAGGTGCCGCTCGAACTGGTCGAAGTCCTCGCCCGTCACCCAGAGGAAAGGGATGCGGGACTCTTTCAGGGGGACGAGGCGTTCGAGTTGGACCCGGACACTCGGGTCTCCGCTGGTTGACCGTCCGAACGGGAACGATTCGGCGGGAAGCGTAAACTCGACAACGACGCTCATCGGGTCTGCACCCTTGAGGAACAAACGGGCCGAGCGAACGGTTTCGCGGATAGCCGGGACGTGGGACGTGCCTCGCGGGCTGAAGGCGTGGCTTCTGTCATGTATGACTGGTCGCTGTTGCGGAACGTGTTTTCCGTGTGATGGGTTCCGCGTGACGACCACGCGAGGAGAACGAGGAGACTGCCTACTCGACCGGGTATCCCGGTTCAAATGACCCCTTCATAATCGGGGCGCAAACACACAACGTGCGGTCGTGGTTCCGTTACTCAGATCTTCGTTACAGAGACCAATAAATGATTGCTACTACGTAGCAGACTTTCAATCAAGGACGGACTGTACTTCACCTGATGGTCAAAGGTATGTCGGAGTCGAGCATTCACCTCGTCACTGAGGACAGATCGTTTTCGTGGTCCATCGTCTCCAAGTCGGCCCTCAATCCAACGCGATCGTATTCGAGATAAGCGTGCTCGTCCCTCGTCTGAGGCGGGCCCCGAGGGCCTGCTGACTGATATCGAGCTGTTCGCTGATCTCGGTCAGCGTGACGTTCTCTCCATCGGTATAGTATCCCGACTCGAATACGAGCAGAAGCGCATCACATTGTTTCTCTGTCAGCCCGTACAGCAAACTATCACGGTTGTCGCTGTTCGACAACCGCTTTACTGTGATCGGGAACCCGCCCCTGTGACAGTCGGCCTGGAACTCCTCGAATACGTCTCTGTTCTCGGCGAGAAGGGTAAAATGCCACCTGTCGCCGGTTGTCTTCACTTGGGAAACCGCGAGGTCATGAGTCTGGAGGATGTCGAGCAGTCCATCAAGGCACTCCGTCCACTCAACGCGATAAAGCGTCGGACCTCTCGCCCCGTCGAGTTTCTGGAGCGCCGCAACGTACGGCGAGTCGAGTACCGTCGACTCGAACACTTCGTGGTCGTCTGTTGTTACCCAGATGTACGGGATGAAGTCCTCTCCGACCGGAACGAACGGCGTGAACTCGATGCGATGCACGCCATCGACGTCCAATAACCTCCCCAAGACGAATTCATCACTTGAGATCACGAAGTCCAAAAGCGCCGTCATTTCCTCATGTCGGTCGGTCGAGATCGGACGGAGTAGAAATCCGTACTATGGCGGGTCCGATCGTGAATATGCTGTTGCTCGTCGCCTGTCGATAGCGGTAGGACGATCGCAGTCTGCATCCGACTTTTTATCGACGTGTACTGCTGATTTCTGTTCGGCTTGACTGGTAATCAGCTAGCCTTTTCCACTGGACATGGCAAGCACATTTAAATTAAAACATCGCTTCCGACATGATTCTACGTCGATGGTTTCTCTCCCTCGGTACCTCCTACGTAACTGATTGCGTTGATGACAAATATGTTCGATATAACCTGCTTCGAGAGACCCAACTTGTTGATGGTCCAAACGTGTTCACAAGGATCAAGGAACAATTTGTTCAACTACGAGAGGGGGCCCTTGTGAAGAGCGGATATGAGGCTGAAACCACGCTCTGCTCCGGGGTTCTTGCCATCGGTACGTGTAAGCCCTTGTACCGAACGAGTCTTAGAATCTCTGGCAGTGACTCGTCAGCTGCTGCCAACAGGTCCCTTATATTGTGAGCGGATCTTCTCTCCGTCCCGCCACTGCCAGTACCAATACTCATTGCCGTTGATCTTCTTCTTCGTCAACGTCGCTTTACTTGGAACCCCATCCGGAAGATTGTCTCCGCGAATATCTGTCCGTCTCCCGTCACCTCGCTCTTCTTTCTCCTCGGTCCTCTGTTCGCGTCGTTGATCCTCTGCCAGTCGCTCAGCTAGTCGTGAGACCTGGTCCAGTTGCCGGGGAGTCAGTTCCTCAAGCCGGTCTTCGATGTCGTCAGGTACGTCCTGCATACTCGCTGTTGGTTAACTTCTCGATTCTGTCGTTGGTTAAGCCTGCCGGTGAACCGGTGGACGTCGGCGTGTCTAACACACCATTTTTCACGAGTTCTTGCTGCGAGCCTACATGACCAAGAAACAAGCACGGTCATTACTATCGTCATTCATACCCTTTTGACGAGTTCCTAGTCAGTTCGCGATCCCTCGTCCCATTTACAACTACTCAATGGTATTCAACGGCAGAAATAGGACAATAGGAATACAGCTAAGATCAGAGCTAAAAATGGGTGACTCAGGAGTTCGTAAGTTATTCGTCGGCGATGTCGGAGAGTCGAGCCTGGATGTCGTCGACGTCGGCGTCTGAGAGCGCTTCGAGGCCGAACTGCACGAGGAGTGGATAGAAATGCCGGTTCTTCTTGAATTCGTCACGACCCGCTTTCCGAAGTTTCAGCTGGGATTCGAGGTACGTATCTTCCAAGTCGTCGAGGATGCTGTCCGGGATATAGATCGTCCGGCCGTTCCACTCCTCCTTGATGTTCGTTTTGCTCGTTCCCTTCGTTTTATTCGGTGAAGTCGTTTCCTGCGTTCCAGTCGAGGAACTGGTTTCAGTCATCTCGGTCACCTCGCTCGTCTCATTCGTTTCCTCCGCTTCATCGTCGTCATCGTAGTTACCTTCGATACCCGAGGCGCTTCCCCAATCATCGCTCATGCTTCCACCTCCATCGGCGGGGTTTTCTCGAAGGTCTCGTCAAGTAGATCGGCAATATCGTTGAATAGCGCACGAGCGTCTTCGACCCGCTTGTTCTCCTTGCTGAAGCCGAAGATCGATACGCCTTCACCGATCGATTGTGACAGGTCCGTCCGCTTTGGGATCTCGAAGACAGGCAGCGAGTAGGCTGATTGGATTTCCTCGATCGTACTTCGATGTTCGGCGTTCTGTTCGACCCGGTTGCACACGATAGCGAGGCGGTTGACGTCACCGTAGGCTGGTTCGAGGGACTGGAGCTGTTTCGCAAAAATTCGGAGACTATTGGCGTTGAGCTTCTCAGGGAGTACTGGGATGATAACGTTTCCCGTCGCGACGAGGGCGTTGTCGGTGAGAACATTGAGGGACGGTGGAGTGTCGACGACGATATAGTCGTAGTCCATCTCGAGTTCGTCGAGAGTCATTCCCAGACGCTCTCGGCTCTTAGGCGCTTCGAGCAGCGTCTGGATGTTCTTATTGTTCGCGAGCTTCTCGCTGGCGGGGAGAATATCGAATTCTTCGTGCTCGACGATGATGTCGTTCACTGCCTCCATCTGATCAAAGTCGAACACGTCGAAGAGCGTGGTCCGATCAGTATCGTAGTACAGGTCGCTGTAGCCAAGCGAGCATGTGAGCCCACCGTGGTAGTCGATATCGACGAGGAGTACGTCGTATCCTCGTGCGGCAAGTGCGCCGCCAGTGTGGATGACGTCCGTTGTCTTCCCCGCACCTCCTTTCTGATTCGCTACGGTGATCCGTGAAGTGTTCGTGTTGCTCATATCGTTCGTGTTCTGTGGTGAATTCGTTTTGTTCGTTTCGCTCGTTATAGTCGGTGCGTTCGGTGCGTTCGATGCAAGTGTTTCGCTCGGTGAATGGAATACTACCCTGTTAAACCCACCGTTCGTTACACTCACCGAACGAAAGGAATTCGTTTCTATCAACTCATTCGTTTCTTTCATTTCATTCGTTACTCAATGGAGATCCGTTCTGTCTCGGAGTTTACCCAACTCGTGTATCTCAATCTATTCGGTTTGTTCGTTTCATTCGTTTCCCTCGATGCGTTCGTTCCCAATTACAACTATCATGATGTCAGTGAGCCGTAGCCACCCTCAGGAGAGAGCTAGGAAGCGTTAGCAGAATGAGGACTTATAGTAATTCTTTTAACTGTTACCGGATTATTGGTAATCGTCAGATGTACGAAGTGCTCGACGACACGGCGGCCCAAGTCATCCTCGCCATCGAGAGTGGTGATTCCATCCGTCGCGTCGCACAGCACCTTCACACACCCTACGAGACGGTCAGGCAGGCAGCAAACAGGCTTGAAGACGCAGGCTACATACACTACGACGATGGCCTCTCCGTTGTCAACGCTCGCGTGCGCGACGCAGCGCGCGAGCTAGTCGCCGCGAGCGCCGGCGTCAGTCCGCCATCGATCGAGGAGACGTACGTCATCCCGCAGTTCGGTGACTGGCCGTTCGCGTTCACGCGGATCGACGCCGTCTACGTCTGGACCCAGGGCGGCTACCAGGTCAGTCGTGATCCCGACGACTATCCGCTGTTCATCGCTGTTCGAGAGCAGGACGTTGACGCCTGGAAAACGTTCTTCGAATCGTTCGGGCTGCCAACCGCCTTCGAGCGCCAACCCAGAGACGAACTGGATGGGCCACTACAGATAGTCCTCGATCCGCACCCATCGCTCGAAATCGAGGACGTGGAAGGATACCCGGTCATTCCCAGCGAGGATACGATCGAGTACATGCGCGAACACTACGCGCAATTCCAGTCAGCGCTCGCGATGCTCGACCGCATGTATGACGACCTCAATCTCGGCGTCGCCTACCGAGAGACTGAGCGGATCCAGTCATGAGTTTCGGCGATCGGAGTGACGCGCTCATCGAACTCCTCGAGGAACTCACCGAGAGCGGCCACCAGTACGTCCTCGTCGGTGGCTATGCTGTCTCGACATTCAACGCGCGTTTCTCGACCGACCTTGATATCGTCGTCGCCCCGGACTCCAAAGAGGAGTTCGTCGCGTTTCTCAAAGCACATGGATTCGAGGAGACGGACAGCCACGCTAAGCAGTGGTTCTACGATACGGAAGTCATCGAGTACGAAAAACGACTCGCGCCCCAGCAACCGATCGGCTTCGATTTACTGGTGAACGGCCTCGGCTGTCGCCAGACTGAGGCGCAGTGGTCGTTCGACTATCTACACGACCACAGCCAGGAACAAGAGGTAACCGGTGGGACGGTGACGACAACCGCCCGAGTCATCGATGGAGCGGTGCTCGTGGCGGCGAAACTCCACAGCGGCCGCGAGACGGATCTCCGAGACGTCCTTGCGGTCGCAGAAGAAATTGACCTGGAGACAATCACACCTCACTTGCATCGGGGAGACGAGGATGCCCTGCGGGCGCAGCTCGAACGTGGATTGGAGATTTTAGAGAGTGAAGACCTCAAGCATGGCTATCGGAGTGATTTTGGGGCATCGGCGGTGTCGACAGAGACGGTCACAGCCCTCCAGCAGTATCTGTCTGGTCAGGTCGAACAGCTGCGGTGAAAGCAGCCTATAGAGACCGCGAGTCACCATCGACGACGCTGGCGAACGCGACGTTCTCTTGGACTTGCTCGATTTCGACGGTTGGTTCATCACCGGGTTGAGCATCGGGAACAATCACGACGTAGCCACGTTCGACTTTCGCAATACCATCGCCTTGATCGCCAACGGTTTCGATGGAGACGTCGCGGACCTCACCTTCATCAACTGGAGGACCGGACGAACCGTGACTAGTAGTCCTTCTAGAAGCGTGATGCTGTGGCTCTTGTGAAGGTGATGACTCTGCTGAGGAGGGGGAATCGAGAAGCGCGACACGGTACGTTTCGTTAACAGTCAGTGCTTTGTGATTGACTTCGCTCGAGGGGACCTCAATGACGTATGTACCGTCTTGCTCATCGATTGTCGCCGTAAACAGCGAACGAAGAGAATCCGGAATTTCGATCATAAATTGATTTGATACTGGATATGATTAATCGGTAGCCTTTGGGAAGCAGCTAACCATGTCAGTTGTCCTCAGCTGGTTCTTCCCAAGGAATATTTCGCTTGTGCACTACAGCGAGCTTTGAGTTGTCGTCATCCTTCATTGCACTAAGTCCGCGCTGGACAAGGGTGTGAACCTGTCCAGCGGACTCCGGAAACGAAAATTGGTCATCCTCCGTATCAGCCCGAACCTCCAGATACTCCAGGAGCTCACGGATATCGTCGACAAGTTCCTCGCCTGATGTGCGAAGGCGAAGAGAATATTCTCTGTCATGCTCTATTTCCTCGGTTATTTCCTGAAGGAAGGGCTCTGCCTCTAAGGCGGTTGATGTGGTCTGATCCGTTTCTAGTAACTGCTCTAATGCTCTGAGTTCCTCACGTCGGGCGGCTACAGCGTAAGCGACGTTGTACTCCTCGTCTGGGAAGATTTCGTGCCGACCTAGCCGCTGTGTCTGAGGAACAGAGTCACCGGTGGATGAGCTAAATAAGATCTCAAATAATCCCATACGCATCGTCCGAAGAGCACCCATAAGTACTTCATGCCGTGATTTCAGCGAACCTTTCACCTCAAACGTCAGCTGCTCACCGGAGAAACCGCAAGGTATTATATCCTGCCAACAGCGAATAGAACAATAGGTCGGTTCATCAACTTGTTTGAGATCGACGTGCCGCCGGTGACTGCGGATCTCTATGATATCGGTCCCCAACCCAACGACAACTACCCCCTCCTCAACGGCCATGCAACGACGACCACGCTCGTACAATTGTTCCCCAGCCAGCAATTACTCGACTGTGTCTACGTCGCTCGCTTCTTCACTCCTGCATTGCGACGCAGTCTGTGACTTCCAGGCGGCGGTAAACAGGCCATTCAGCAGACATCAACCACTGACGCCAGCGCGACGTAATCGCCGGAGCAGGTCCTCGGCTGCCCCGAACCTACAATCTCGAAGATCCGTAGCGGTGAGGTGCTGGTCTAGCGACTCATCGAACGGAATCATGTCTCCAAACCACTCGACGGCTATACCCAGAACCCACAGAACGTGGCTGCGCTGAAACGGGCTCGGAACCAGTAGCTTCTCGTCTATCCTAGATAGGATATCGAGTACGTAGTCGTCAATGACGAGAAATCCTCGCGGGACCGAATCATCCTCGCGCCCACGAGCGGTCGAAACGTACGATCCATCGTACTACGAGGCACAGTTGATTCGTGCTGTCGAAATCGTCTCTTACCACTTGGCTGAGACGAAAACTCGCGAAGACGAGAGAATTGGGTCTGGTAGAGTTTGCAGTTGTCAGGACAAATTGACACGAATGAGACGTGACCCTACTCCCTCCCCCCGTCATCGATGTGTAAAACTCAACGAGAGGGAGGGGGCTTGGAAGAGAAGATACAACAGAGTCGACGAAAGAGCGAGTAACACGGAGGAGACAGTCTAAAGAAGCAATACTACGCTCTTTTTTCGTGAACCTCTTTAGTTTAGCAAGCTTTATATGTTAATGGATAAAACCGAACCCGTAATAGGGCTAAACGAGAGTGTTAGAAGGAGAAAAACTCCGACTAACCGAACGTTGGTACTACCTTTCGTCTCCCTCTCTCACTTTCGGTTAGAGTCGTGTTTGCGGTCTGAAGGCCCTATCTATGGGATTGAGGTCTGCCCTCGACCGGTCACTCCACCTGTCCTTTCTGTTGTTTACACTTCGATGACGGGGGGAGGGGATTATGTCCCCCGTCGAGTGAGAACTTCCCGATTGATTCTCGTGTGCCTCGGTTGTCAATCGAGGTTGAATCTCAGTAGCGGACCGATGCAAGTCCTGGAAGGAAGCCCCGTTCGGAAGTTCGGTTTACACATCGAAGACGGGGGGTGGGTGGGCTCGAAACCCGTCTTACGAGACTGGAGCCGCCATCATTTGTTGTAGAACTCCCGGAGCTGGGAGTTAGCGACACTCCGCAGGAGTTCTTCTTGTTCTGCAATCCCCTCTAATCGGGTATCGTCCACGATCCGGTTCATCATCGCCGCGGGATCACCAGTAAACGTGAACTCCATGTACATCCCTCCGCCTCGTCCTCGACTCTTTCGGGACGCCGATATCAGACCATATGTAGAGAGCTCTTTAACATACTTGACGTATGTTTCTCGAGTCATCTGATCGGCGTCAATCTTGTCGGTCACCCACTGATACACTTTGAACCCAACTGGGCTTGGGACGGAACTAGTCGAGCGATTTGAGTAACAGGCAACAGAAGCGGTGGCGTACAGCGAGATCTTTTTTTGTGTCGTGAGTCCTTCGACGAGTTTCAACGAGCGATCTTTGTCAATCTCTTCCTGGGACTCACGAACGTGATCCTCGCAGACTCCTTCATCTCCCCGTTCATCCGCGAGGTCGCCAGCACCACGGAATAGGTCGATTGCCTTCCGCGCGTCACCGTGGCTTTGAGCCGCGAACGCGGCCACAAGCGGTATCACATCATCTTCGAGCGCATTTGGACGGAATGCGTCTCGGCGATTACCCAGGATTTCGCGCAGCTGCGTGGCATCGTAGTCGGGGAAGTAGACGTCGCGAGGATTGAATGAACTCTCGGCTCGGCCGTCGATGTCTTCCATGAACTTCGGGTCGTTTGTCAGGGCCGCGACCGACACCCGTCCTTCGATCTCGTTCGTATTACTCGCTCGCGACAGTTGGTACAGTAGTTTCGAGTAGGCAGGCTCATCGCTTGCTCGACGACCGACCAAGAGGTCGATCTCGTCAATGATGAAAATGACCGAATCGTAGTGCTCGTTGATGAGTTCGTACAGGCGCCGATACTTGCGCTTTGTCGAAACCCCCGTCTCAGGCACACCGATCTCCGCGCCGACGTCCTTCGCAACTGTCTGGACAAGTTCGTAGACTGCTTGATCGAGGGTATTAATCGGCTGGCAGTTGATATCAACAACGCCGAATCGTTCTCCCTTTGATTGACAGAGTTCGATGATCTGTTGGGTGACGGCGCCGATAATGAGCGATTTCCCTGTCCCAGCAGGACCGTACAATAGCATATTTGGAGGGCGGTTCCCCTGGAGCGTCGGTTTCAAGAATGAGACGACAGATTCGAGCTGCTTGTCGCGGCCGACGATTCGTTCCTCGTCGATGATCGTGTCCGGTTCAACGAGATCCCGATTGACGAAGACCGATGCTTCTCCCTCGTCATCAAGCATGTCCCGGATCGACCGCTGCGTACTATTTTCCGTAATATCCTCATCTTGCTCCGGAAATGCATCGCCGGCGGCATCTTCACGGGTAGTCTCGATCTCTCCACCATCTGCTGTAGAACGAGTTTCTTTATCGAGGGGAGATCGATCCGTTCCCTCCTGATCATTGCCGGCCATACGCTTCCTGTAAGCCGGAGCATTAAAAAGATTCACCTCCATCGATGTTTATCCAGCCGAGATGGCGGACCTACCTCCTGTTTTCTCGGAATTACCCCTCTTCGACTCTGAACCGACAACGAAGTATATCCGGCATCGGACCCCCCGTCATCGAAGTGTAATCAGATTTTCCTCGCCCCGTAGTGAAACTGGCCACGTACCCATCGACGGTCGTGTGGGCGCCCCCCGTCATCGAAGTGTAAGCCGCGCGTCTGACGCCCCGTAATCGATGTGTAAAATTCGCTTTGGACACACACCCCGTCATCGAAGTGTAAATTGCCCTCTTTCGCCACCTTTGTAGGCGATTCTTCCGATCTTCACTTCGAACACGGGGAGTAATTACTGCCAGTCGCTTTCGCCCCTAACGGTGTCTCGATTACTCCTCAGAATTGACTGATTCCGGCTCTGTTGAAACCCTTAAGTCATGAGAGAAATGGCATGCCGAATACAGAGCATGTGCTCATACGCGATTGCTATTCGTTTCACACCTTTAGTTCTGAAACAGCCGTTCAGTAGAGACGTGCGTAGTTAACATACTCTACACTCTCTTGATTAGTCGATACCGTGATTTGCGTGAAAACCTCTGGAAGTTAAGTTCTATTCATAACATTACACTAATAGCTATGACTAAGAGCAAGATACCGGGGAATGAATTCTGGAATGACCCGCCCTCTATTGATGAAGAGGTAGCGAAACTCCGCCTTCGATTGAATCATCTCTCCCTTCTGGAATTAGAGGAGAGGGAATTAGTCAGATGGAACAGAGAAAAACACGTTGTGGCGAGAGGCTCTGAATTTGATAAATTTCAGCCATTGTGGGGTAGCGGGAGTTAATTACCTCGCCTGCACTGATATTTCAGTAGCTTTGCGTAAGAGCGAGGCTGCACTATACTATTCTCCACCAATACCATAGGAAAACTACTACTCTTCAGGACGGGGTGCGTTCTCGTATTTGACCATCTTCTCGGGCTTATCCGAGATGGTCTCATAGATCTGCTGGAGCGTCTCCTCAGCGGCGAGCAGATTGTGTTCCTCGAGGAATGTCCGTCCGTCCTCAGTGAGGCCGTAGAACTTCCACGGATAGCCCTGTCGACGCTGGTCGTCGTCGAGTGCGACTTCCTTGACGATGCCCACGTCGATTAGCTTCTGGATGTGCTTGTAGACTGTGGCATCGCTGACGCTGGGGTTGAGCTCCTCGAGCTCGTACATCGAGGGTAGCTGCTTTGGGTGCTGGAGAATGTTATTGACGAGCGCGAACCGCGTCTGCTGGGTGACAAAGTGGACGAGCTCGCGGGTTTCCTTTCCACTAGCAGGACCTAAATCGGTACTCATACGCTACAGTTCATGCCCTGACGCCAAGTAGTTTACTCCTAGGTAAATTACCCCAGAGTAAATAGGCTGGCATTTGACCGGGTAAACTACTTCATAAACTCTATTTCCTGTCCGAGAGAGGAGTTATGTATGACCGACGAGGAGTCGCCTGTTCCTGAAGAGGTCCTCATAAGTGCGAAGAAGCAGCTCGATAAGGAGGAGATTTCACTGGCAGACAACGAAGACATCCTCCAGGCACTGAGTGAGCTGACGCCGGTTTACGAGAACGACCGGTCGTACTTCGTCCTCGGGAACTACGACCGAGAACCGATCCGACGGTTGAACCTCGTCGTGGATCGTCTCAACCGCCGAACTGACGCGTACGCTTTTCGGATGGTAGATATTCGAGGCGAGTGGGACAACAGCATTCAGAAGTTCTGCTTGATCGCCGATATCGTAACATACCTTGTTGGCGTCGCTGAGAAGGACCTGAGTGATTTCCTCGTCGAACAGGGACTACTCGTCGGTACGACTGAATATTTCTCGAAGAGTCACGTCCTCAAGCGGGAGTATGAGAATGAGGAGCACCCATTCGGCTGGATGCAGGATGGCGTCTTCGAGCTGTTTGACCGGGAAGAGAGATTGTATCGCTGGCAAACTGAAGAAGAGCTCGTTGACGTGGCTGGCGAGTTACCATGAATAACGCGATAACCGTCGTGTACGATTAGTTGTGGCCTCTGTCAACGAAATGGTCTCTTAATGGATTGAGCATAAGCAGCGCTCAACTGACCGTACGACCCCGATTACGAGCCCAATGAGATTCTCACCGTAGTTGCTCGTGAAGATCCCCCAGATTAGCCACGAATTGACGTAGTTCTTTTCGGCGTATCCCTGCCGGTCACGGAGTTTCCGGGCGAGGATGCGGGGTCGATTCTGGCTGATCATCGCGGTTAGGACTCCGTTGGCTTGAGCATCGCTGGCTCGACGTTGATCCGGAGGCAGTACGTACTGTCGGTGGGCCCTCTCTCAGGATGCGTGGGATCAATGAGAGAGTAGCCGCTAGTGAACGATTCGACGAGTGCCTCTCGGGTCGGGAGGTTGATTTCAAGTTGGTCGGCGAGGTAGACGATGCGTTTGGTCGCGGCACCGTTGTCAAGATGGTCAAGATACTCACCGACGGTCCACCACGAACAGCCCTGCTCGTCGGCGGCAACCATCGCGGTCGCCAACTCACGAATCCCGCCACAGAACTCTGGATGGTCCGCACAGTCGACGAGCGTTTTCTCTAGGTCGCTGACGTGGACGGTCGTTCCCTCGATAGACGTCGGCTCGAAGCCGAAGAACTTCCGCTCGGTGATCGTCGTAACGCGATAGGGAACGCCGTGGATCTCTCGGCTTTGGGCTCGGGTCGGCGTCACGACGTAGACTGTCCGTGGGACTTGCTCGGTCAGTCCATGGTGACTGAGGGCGCTGTAATAGCCGATATACATCGGCTCAGCGACGTGGGTGGCAATAAGGTATTCGTGCGTCGTGTAGATGGCCTCCTCACCAGCGGCGAGTGGGATAATGAGATATCGCCCGGGGAGGAGTCGGTCGAGCCAGCCTTTCTCGGTAAGGCGGGAAGCGATCTCCCGGGCTGTGTTCGAGGGGACCTCGAGCGTCGTCTCGATGTCGTCAATCGAGATGATCTGGTGCCCCTCTGAAGCCAATCGCGATAGCAGGCGACTCTCCCGAGTTGAAAGTCCTGCCCGTTTACTTTGTGTATCTTCTATGGCACTCATACCTGCGTTCCGTACATAGAGTACAAAACGAACTGGCATTAGCCTTGTGACAGAGGGCGGGCGTTAAACGAGTTAACCAACGAGATGGAGCGAAGGCTCCGATTGTTGGTTAAATCAGGAGTACTTGACCTAGCTATCGACGATATCGAGAATCTCCTGGGCGGTTGAACCGTGTTGTGGATCGCCTCAACCGACGTACCGACGCGTACGCCTTCCGAATGGCCGATATCCGTGGTGAGTGGGACCACAGCATCCAGAAATTTTGCTTAGTCGTGGATATCGTGACGTACCTCGTCAGGGTCGCCGAGGAGGACCTGAGTGATTTCCCCGTTGAAGAGGGATTCCTCGTCGGTACGACTGAGTACTTCTCGAAGAGTCACGTCCTCAAGCGAGAGTAGGAGGACGAGAAGCGTCCGTTCGGCTGGATGCAGGACGGTGTCTTCGATCTATTTGGCCGTGAGGCACGGCTGTACCGCTGGCGTACCGTGGATGACCTTGTGAAATCCGCTGACGAGTTTCCGGAGTGGCTCCACAGGGTTCAAAGATAGCTCCCGACCAGAGCTACTTGTATCCAGGATGCGTAGAGGATTATAATGAGTGAAGATGAGCCAGCGCAACACTGCGAGCTGGCCGAGCAAGTAAATCTACTTGCAGCACTCAAATCCGCAGCAATCGAACATCTGGACGTTGATACTCACCGCGTCATTGCAATTTACCAGAGTGCAGTACTCATGATTATCGTCACTGAGGGACAGATCACTTCAGCGATGGCGATTGATGTCGAACTCTGGAGTCCACCACCGTACGACCCTGATTACGAGCCCAGTGAGATTCTTTCGATGTTCAGTGACCGTCTACCTGCAGTCACTGCCGTCACAGAAACTGAATCGACGTGAATTCGACGACTGGTAGCTGAGAGTATATTCTGAACGGACCCGTTTGACACGTCACTTCTGTCCCGATACGAGCTGTTGAAGTGCCGTCCGAACCCAGTATTCTGTCTCTTTGTTTTCGACATGCTCCAAGGCATTTCTCAGACTGTCTTCGGCAGCCGCGTTTTCACGGGCCATCAAGCAGGATAGCGTTCTCCCATGCCAATTGTGGCCAACAACTGAATCACCTCGTAGGGAATGATAGCTAGAGAAAAAACGAACGGCAGCCGATCATTGCAGGTCAGTCTGATGACTCGACGTCAAGCTCGAACTGCTGATTCTCTACTGGTTTGTTCAGTACGATTGCGGTTGAGGACTGCCGAACAGTCGCATCGTTCAGTAGCTGCTTGATCGTCTGGTTAACGTCCTCTGTATCTCGAAATGATCCAATGCCGATAATGTCGAATTCGCCTGTCGTTTCGTATACGGTTGTTATCTGTTTGTGCTCCTGTAGCCGTCTGACAACGTCCGAGAGTGCCTGCCCCTCGACTTTGAGCTGTAGCACGGCGGTCACTTCGTATCCAAGCTCGTCATAGTTCAGAATCGGCGTATACCCGGTAATCACTCCCTCATCTTCGAGATCGTTGATGTGATTCGAGACCGTTGTCACTGAGACATCTAGTTCTTCAGAAAGACTACGTAGACTCGCCCGTCCATTCCCAATAAGCACATTGATGAGCTGTTTGTCAAGGTTTTCGTATGCCATAGTCTCTAGTTATTCTCGCATCGGAACTTAACGCTTGTACAATTGCTTCCGGTCAATCTCGAGATGAAAAGCTAAGGTAGAAACCAGTTCCGTGAACAAGTGTCTGACTCAGGAGCTCTTCGGGCGTACTGATTCCCAAAATATGGATAACCCACATATCGCTAAGAGAGATCAGAAGCGCAAGAGAGTAGGTAAACAACGCCCTCCGAATACTGAATAGAGGGCTTGCCCGTATCTGTTCGAGCATGTTATTGAACCACATCCATCAAGGTGCTATACTCTTTCTCTGTCTGTCGCGGATAGCCACTGAGTGACGACTCTGGAGTCACGCGTGCGACGAAGCATTACGGTACAGGAGATAGGACTCTCATTCATGGAAGTGTTCCACCGTCTGCGTAGCAGTTGAACTGAAGGCGCTCAGTCGCACGTACATCGTCGTCCGAATCAACTAAGCTGACCGTGTACTCACCGTGAACTGGAGGGTGCCCGAGAGGGACTGCGTATAGTTCGCCTTCTTCGGAACTAAATATGGAGTAATCTTCGGGATCAAGTCCGCTCATATCACGGTTGTTCGACAGCGGAATCGAGGTGATGAGGTTGTTATCGATATCTCTCACTCTGATCGCGTGATACGTCTCCTCAGTAACGGCTTGGTCCGAAACCAGTATTCCGAGAGCGACTTGTTCGTCGCCTTCTATCGGTGCGACCCGGCGGAGATGTTGAGAGCCGCTTCCCACCCCCTGACTGGAACAACGAGCAATGTTTTCCTCACCGAGACAGCCAGCACTCAGACTCAGGCTACCTGCTACTCCCACGAGAAGTTCACGTCTGGAGAGCATACACCATAATGTCAAACCATCCTGATATAATACTGTAGGTATTGTCATGTGCACGTTTCGTGCTGAATGGTTCCTATGACCTGTGTACACGTCGAAAGGTCTCTTTGATATCGGAGGAGAAGTGGTGATTGCCATCGACACTAGAGATAGCCTCACAAGCCAAGGGAAGACTCGTACAGCCGTTATAGGCAGTCTCGCTTTTGGATTCGTTCTTTTCTATTTTCGGCAGAATACTGAGAAGTGATGTTTCCTACTACCCTTGGATAATCGCAGTACCGAGCGATTTATCTGTGCGACGCCTGTCTCACAACGTATGAGTACAGACACCGACGGACCGGGAGATGGCGATGGCGACCGGATGGAGAAAATCGATGTCCGCGTTCCCGCAGCAGTTCTTGAGACAGTTGACGAGGAGTACGCCCGGCGAGGATACGCCTCCCGTTCGGAGGCGATTCGAGACGCGATTCGAGATTGGTTGAACCCATCACCGCAGCTCTCCGAGGAGATGCTCGTCGACCTGGAAGAGAGTCGGAAGCAGCGGGAGCGGGGCGAGACGGTGTCTGCTGCCGAGGCCCGAGAACGACTTGGCCTCAGCGACGTCGACGAGGAATGACGGACGTCGAATACACTGAACAGGCACTTGAGCACCTTTCAGGGCTTGAGGACCACGTCGCCGACCGCGTGCTGAACAAGGTTGACGAAGCGACCGAATGGACCGAGCACCGACTTGAACATCTCTCGGGCTATCCGTATTACAAACTCCGAGCCGGCGATTACCGGGCTATCATCACATGGGACCGCGAGAACGACGTCCTCGTCGTCGAGGCGGTTGGGCACCGCCGGAATGTGTACGACCGCCATCTTCCGCCATGACGTGGATGAACGACGGCGAACTTGCCGCCGATACCATCCAAAATTCCAGGTTGAGGTGTGCGCCGATCTCGCTAAGATCTTTGCAAAGTAGAGCGTGCGAATTGAGATGATGAATATCTAATATATTATTTACACCTTGAGTGACCAGTCTGTGATAATGGTTGTAGATACGATTATTCTTACTGCGGTTCAGTTCGCACTCATGCTCTTAGCGGTCTACATTGGAGCATTACGAGCGCTGAGAGTTTACTTTGACCCTGATAAAGAGTCAATATTCCTTCCGTTCGATGAACACCCCCCCGAATACTAGATAGCGGAGCGGTCTCAGTCCACACCCTGTATGTAACGATCGAGATGTCGAGAGCATCGATCTCTGTGGGTGTCAACGGATCTGATTAGTGCGCGACGTGTGTGATGTCTGTCTGTAGCGGCTGTCTCAGGACGAAATCTGGAGGAAAACCATTCTCACAACTACCGTTAACCAACAAAGAGTATCGATTTCTTCGGATGTTGGTTACCTAGAAATCACGTTTTCAGCCCTCCTCGACTGTGCCGATGATCTCCTGAGCAGTGGAACTGATACGACCGAGACGGTCTTGAATCACCTCCGAGTCATCACCCTGCCATGCAGCGAGATAGAACGCAGACCCGCTTGTGTCGAGTCCGAAATATCGACCGACGATGTACGCGACGGCTTCCGCTTCGACTTCGCGCTTGGATCGTTCTTCCTCGTCGTCAACGTCGAAATGGAGCAGTGCGTGAGCGTACTCGTGGATTAGCGTGACCGCAAGGTCCGCTTGGTTCGCCCGGGCTTTCACCTCAACGACCGGTGTGAGCTCGTGGAGATTTCGTTGCTTGCAGACGCCTTTCGCGTCGCCGTATTCCCAGTCGTCAGCGTCGACGATACGTACTGTTACACCGAGTTCATCAGCTGCCCTTTTGAGCACTGGCACCAGATCGTCAGCGTCGCCAAACGCTGCGGTCTCCAGCTCAGGGAGCGGTTCGCCCTCAGTCTGGGACACGTCGAAGACTGCTGCTGGCTTGAACCCGACGAGGCCTTTCGACCACTCTTCGGATGGTGTCTCGTCGTACTCACACCCGATTTTCTCGTGGTAGCTGGGCGAGTTCTCACACTTGGGACATCGCGTGGTGATGATCGGTGCCCAGATCCAGATGGCCTGTTCGCCCTCCTGGACGTGCCGGTCGAACTCATTCCGCCAGGTGTTGTAACCGGCGACCTTTGTCGCCTCGGAACACTGGCGTTTGATGAGCAGCGTGTTGCGATGCGAGTAGTCGTGGAACCGACTCTGGACGTTGAGCCACTCTTGGAACTCATCGCTGGCCTGCGCCGCATCGACATCGTCAACGAGCTCCTCAACCCACTGTTCAATCGTACTGTGCATCTCCTCGTGTCGGGTGTCAGTCTCACTGAACGACACCGCTGAGTAGTTACTAGTTACCATGATTTTCTCCGAGACGTCCTAATTCGGAACGCCCCGCGCCCTTACCAGGGGCAAATAAAATCTATCGAACACGAATCTGTCCGTTGATTTGAAACTAAAACTCAAATTTCAGAGAAGAGTTCCTGTCTGTCCGATCTTTGGTCCTCTCTGATCTTGTAGTTAATCGCGTCTCGAGATCGTTGAGAGAAAAGATCATACGGCGTCAATTAGTCAACAAAGTAGAGATGCCACCGACCCGACTCCGAAGCATTGTCCCAATGTTTGGTGGTGGGGATCGCTATGTCGAGACGTTAGACAAGATCCTCACGTTCGTCGACGCTCACCAACCGACGACGGACGAACTTATTGGGTGGCATCGTGGGGCGTTCAGCAACGTCTCGAGCCGCGACTCGATCATGCGACGAGTCAGCTACCTCAGGCAGGTCGGATTTCTGAATCAAGTTGATGACCAGTGGACACTTGGTCCGGCTGGTGAGGAATACACCTCAGATTACGAGACTGAAACTCTGTTTCGCATCATGTGCGATCGAAACGTGGGGCTTCGGAGTCTGCTATATGAATTATCAGTTGGGCCGCTCACTATCGAGGAGATCAGTGAGCAGCAACTGGATACACATCCAGAACAGGGATGGAGTCGTGGACAGACTGATATGGCCAAGCAACGGGCGAACTGGCTCCGTAGTATGGGTCTGGTTGAGAAACAGAGTGGTGCGTACGAACTGACGGCTGCGGGCGAGCAGTTCGTCGAAAATGCGGTCGAAGCATGGGCCGATACCGACTGGACATCCGTAGCCCCTGATGCCGAACTCACCGCAAGCACGTACGAAACGGTATCGTATGCTCGTGCCGTTGACCCAGAGTTTCGTGCGACTGTGCTTTCACGATACGGCGCGACCTGTCCGATCTCAGGCGTCGATCATGCCGGTCTGTTAGACGTGGCACACGTCCTCCCATGGAGTGAGTATCCGGACCACCGAGCTGATCTCGCGAACGTCCTTCCACTCAGCAAAATCCACCATGCGGCATTTGATAGGGAACTCTTCACTATCGATAGAGATTACAGACTTCGAATCAACCCCTCATTCGAGACGCAGAGCGACGTACTCAGACAAACGATTGTCGATCAGGCCGGTAAACAAATTCCCCTCCCTAGTGGGGGAGTCGACCCGAGTTACTTCGAGCAGCGTAACTCAGCGCTCGACTGGTTCTGACATAGGGAGATGATCGAATCGTCGGTTCGCGAATAACGCGAAATACGCATTGTCGATATCCCGGCCGGAGAGATGTACGTACCGAGCTGGAACTTTTGACCCTAGCACCCATCCAAACCACTCACAGAGTTGAGCTTCAGTCAGCCAGTTCGCAAGGTGTGTCGCTCGACTATGCCTGAAATGATGTGGATTCACCGGCTTGTCGATACCTGCTCGCTTTCGTGCCCGTTCGAGAAGTCGTAATCGGATATAGTTGTAACTGATCTGTTCGTCTGGGGTGCCCTGCTCAAGTTTACACCAGAGTGGGGCCTGTGCGCTTAGCGAAGGATGCGTCTGTAACCACTGTTCGAGGTACAGGCGTGATTCCACGAGTGGTAGCCGTCGAGCACCAGTCTTCCCTATCACGATAACGTGTTTCCCAGACCCATCGCCTTCGATATCACCGACACGTAGATCAATTAACTCTCCAATTCGTGCTCCAGTCTCCCAGAGGAGCGCGATGAACGCTCGATCTCGGTCGTTGATACAGGCGTCAATAAGTCGTGAGACATCATCGGGTGAGAGCAGATTTCGCGGAAGGATTTGACGGAACGTGGGTGGTCCTCGCCGTATCCATTTCGTTGTTTCTGGCTCCTCACCCCCGTTGTACCATTTGTAAAACTGCTTCACGACTTGCTTGTAATCAGAGACTGTCGACGGTGCAGAGCCACGGCTATGTATCCACTCGACTAGTTCTGTAATCTCTTCGCGATTTAGTGCGTCAAATCGCTTCTCACCCAGATGTTGGGCGATAATTTTCAGGTGTGAAGTGAGCTTCTGACGTCTTGCTGCGTTAATCCCGTCGAGCAAGAGGTCACGATGGAATTTTTGAATGAGTCTCTTGTTGGCCGGATGGATTTCAGATGACTCGTCTATGCTTTTCAGTATTCGTGCCACCTGTAAATCGAAATCCATCGTGGGCATCTGACCGTCTCAGTACGCGTTACAAGGGTATCTATCCGACTATTTTTCAAGCAGAGCACGATCCGTTAGATCGTCGAAATTGATAATACAACCAACAAGTGACTACCGTATAGATGAAACTCTCAAAGGCTGATTTGTGGACTACATGGCTTGAGGATTCTTTACTTGAAGATATCCGCTCATTAGAGCGGCCAGATCCAGTGCCATTCTTGACGACGGCTGATGGGAATCTTACTACTACTGATGCACTCGATCGCTATCGGTATGGCAAGAACGACGGCGAATATCTGTATCTCATCTACTTAGCGGACGAGCCAATCAATACTCCCTCAGACATTACCCCCGTATACGTCGGCGAATCTCGAAATATCGGGACTCGAATCTACCAGCACTACAAGAAAATCCGTGGGGCTCTCCCAGTGGACGACTGGGAAGACGACGGTTCGTGGGGAAGCTTCTCGAAATACGACCACATCGCGGCAGTTCGCGAGGCGGCTCACTCACAGCTCTATGTCTGGATTCTGGACGTCGAGACGCTCGATGGGTGTCCATACGGTGTAGAAACCTACCGGCAGGAGCTTGAGGCGAAACTGATCGGGCTCATCTACGCTCACCCGAAGTGTCGGCGGACCATGACCAACCGAGAGTTCGTACCGAACCGGATCCTCCACGAAATCGGGCTCGCTGGACATGACTGGCTCACGACTGAGCCAAGAAAACAAGGGACAGCAGACGTGCCCCCTCGATATGATCTTCTCAGCGATCATAACTCGAAAGCCGAACTGTGGACCCACTGGCTCGAGAGATACGTCTATCCGGACTTTGTCGACGAATCGACGGCTGATCCGATACCACTATTCGAGACCGATGAACAGTTGCAGGTTGCGCTCACTGACTCTGGTCGGCTCAAACGTTCCGATGCCGTCGACGAGCGAATTCGCGCAGAGGGACGAAAATGCGTTCACTCCGGTGGAGTACGGGATGACGGCTATGAGGGATTACTCTATCTCATGTTCCAGCTCGCCGACACCGATATGAGTGACCGACCAGCGATCGTCCCCCGTTATATTGGGAAGGCGGAAGCGTACGGCAAGAAGAACGAACTGAGTGCGAATTTCACAGAAATCGCTGCTGAACGATCGAGCACCCGGAGCTTCGCTCGGTGGGGCGATGGGAACTACTGGCACGTCGGTGAGCTCTCGATGGCGCTGTTCGAAGATGATACGCGGAAGGTACCATGGGCGAGCGAGCTGTTTGAGCAGGGCACACACCGTCTCCAAGAACCGGTGTATCTCTGGGTGAAGGCGTGGAACCAGGAGCTGCAAACCGGGCCGTACGGTTACGATGCGTATCTCGCTGAGGTCGAACCACAGCTGATCGGCGTTGCTCAGGCCGCGTTTCCGGATCGATTACTGAACAAGAGCGATGTCCCCGACGACGCACCGATTAAGACAACCGAATTCTCCTTCGAGACAGTCCGATGACTACGGCAGCGATTCTTGACCAGTTTGCACGCGATATTGCCGATGTCATTCCACAGATCGATGCAACAGCTGAACACCATCGGTGGCAGCCTGGTATTGGTGCGTTTGACGAGGAAGAGCAGGTAGAACGGCTCGTTGAACGACTTGGACAGCAGTCTACCTCCTATGAAGTCACGGAGACTGAGGCCTCCTACCCAAACAGCGGACAGCGATGTGATATTCTCCTCAAGAGCAGTGGGTCGGAAATTCCGGTTGAAGCGAAGCTGCTTCGATTCTATCGTGACAACGGCGACATTGAACCGGCAGCCTATTCCACGGTCTACAGTCCGTTCTCGAATTCGCTTGTTGCTGACACAAAGAAGCTCGCTGAAAGCGGATTCGCGATCAGTGGAGGACTTCTCGGGCTCTACTACGAGCCAGCTGATGGGCCGTTTCCACTGATGGACGCCACGAAACTAGCAGAGAAGGTTGTGAGAGATGTGGCGTACTGGTACGATCTGCCACTCAAAACCCGAACTATCGCTGAGTTCACGGGATTACGTCACCCAGTCCATCAGCAGGGTGCCGTCATCATCTGGGAGCTCACAGAATGATCGCCTCCGCTCTTACAGAGGCGAAATAGACTGCACCTGTCCGCTACTCGTCTTCCTTCCCCGGTTGGATCTGGCGAACCTCTTCGGCGAGATCGTGAACGTACTCTCGAAGCGTCTCCATGTCCTCCTGGGCGTCTTCGAGCGTTTTCGCCTTCACTTTGGCAGTGATCTTGTCCTGATCGCGGGTACCCGTACCACGAGTCAGCTTCACCGTGAGTGAGACGCCGACATCGCTTCGCTCAACGTACTCGGTTCGGTTCGTGTGTTCTCCCCTGGACGACAATTCAACTGCTCGACTTGGTTGTTGCTTTGAATCAGACATCCGTTCTCCACGAGAGCCCTCTGACAGCTCTCGTACCCCTTCAGAGGGTGAAAAACAAGTGGCTAGTCTGCGCTAGTAGGAGTACTGTCTACGTCGACGTCGTCGAGAAGAGGATAGTCGATGTGCATCTCAATTTTATCGAAGGGGACAACTGGCTGGTCCGGTGCACGATGGAGAACGGCTCGGGCTCCAGTCTCGGTGTTTCGATACGCGAGCGACGGCGTTCGATTCTCCCATGTCCAATTGGTGATTCGGGGCATTGGAATTCAGAAGTGGACATCAGCGGGGACGACCCAGAGATCTTCACTGCTTTCGAGGAGTCGATCCAGTTGTTCGCGATGCCGGATACCGGTCGCGTGCTGGTCGTACAGGAACACCGACGGCCCGTCG